>NZ_JBYTAG010000042.1:0-65470 GCF_058787995.1 Cupriavidus sp. FW305-27 | reverse complement strand
CTCCTCATCCGCCTAGCCCATCGGCAGATCACGCAGCGGCCATCCCCTGTCTGAACAGCATCGCGGGGACGGAAAAGGGGACAGATCTATTTCTGATCTTGAAATGGCTCTGTCCCCTTTCTTCCTGATCTTGAAATAGATCATCCCCTTTCTCTCCCGGCGAGTGCGAGGGCTATGGGCTCATCAAGGTCTGCGAACTTAGACTCGTCTCATTCCCCGACATGCGCGTGACGCGTAGGCTTGCCCATGGTGCTGAACACACCCCCTGCAGCGTTGCCACGTCCGACAGCCGTGGCGCGTCTTCCATAGCTTTCTGCTAAGGCCGGGCAGCGCGCATCGATACAAGACCCGAAAGGGGAAACATGCGGGCCGATCTGCGGGCGGTGTTCAAGTGCCCGGCCGCCCAGTTTGCACGGGCGAATCCAAGTTTTGAATTAGGAGTTCGCTATGCGGAAGATATCTTCCACTGCGCACGTGCGCACATTCACGACCAGTTACAGGCATTTCCGCGTCAAGGCAGCTGAAGGTAACCGCTATAGCGGGATGCGATGCGTTCCATGGATTCGGTTAGGTGGGGTATGGTTGGAACGGGCAGGCTTCAGAATCGGGCAAGCGCTCAAGGTGGAAGTACGGAATAAGGTTGTCGTAATTTCCTCGGAATAGCCGCAGTGGGAAGGGATTCGTAGATGCATTGCTGCGGATCCCCCAATCCCTGCCAGCGACAACAGACAGCCGCAGGGGATCAACGAAGTAGTGATCGCCCAACACTGGTGCGTACGACAGCGTCTCGGCCTGTTAGTCCATTGAGGTGCAGTGCAGATAAAGGCACACTGTCAGCTTGACCGGTGAGCCACACTAGCTCAACGATGCGGATGGGTGACATATTCCTCGCAGAGGCACCGCGGAACCGTCATGCTTCCCGTCAGTCGCCGAGCAATCCAGCTGCACCTCTCTAAATGGGTGCCCTCATGGGCTACGCTAGCTCCCGGAACTTTGCTCGTCGGCTCTCCAGTAGCCGTGCAGACGTAAGTGAGTTCGTTAGTGTGGAATCGGAGTAAGGCGTTTACCGACGAACCGCCGTTCGCCTGGACGATGGCGAAAGGCGGCTACCGACTGCAGATTCAACCGGTCGATGCAACAGCTGTTCCCTTCAAGATTGTGCGGCCATCGGTCAGAGCGATTCTGAACGCCTTCAAGACGATAGCGCTATCTTCCGCGGCGGATTCTGTCGATCCATAAGTCCAAATCGTCGCGATCGACTTTTCCTAATTGATAGCGATCCCGCTGGATTCGCTGGGCGGCACCTCGCGTCAAGAAAGTGCTGGTGACGACGAAAGCCTTCGACGCGCCAAACTCATCCCTGGTATCGGCCAATTCCCGCACAATGGACAGTCCAACCTTGTTTCCCACTTGTTTCTTCTTTGCTTGCCAGAGCGTCTTGAAGAGGCCCAGGGGGCCAAGGTCCTTGATCGCGATCACATCTACACCACCGTCCTTCGTACCTTCCATCAGTTCGACCTCGTACCCGTCCGCCTCCAGAAGTTCTGCGATCAGCCTCTCAAACTGGCGCCAGTGCAGGTCGTCAATATTGCCTGATCGTGCCAGCAGCGTCTGAAGGACGGAATGGCTTGGTGAAAGTCGAGCTACCTCAAGCCGCGACTCTGGCAGCAAGATCGATCGAGGCTCGAAGAAATACTCAGACCCAATAAAATCGTCCCAGTGATCGGGCCCGCGCGCGCCATACAGCTGGAAGAGAGCTAGGGATCGCGACTTGGGGTTGGCAGCAAGCAAACGCTCGATATAGGCGACCAGATGCGGCTCTGCGTCGTGCGCGTCGTCGACAACTATGAAAAAACTCGCGGCTCTACCCAGTTCAATGAGAGACGATCCGAGCTCAGAGTGCAGCACCTGCTGAGCTGATACAGCGATTCCACTTCCGCCGGTATCTTTAAGGTGCTCCGCGCTATCGACGAACGCTACGCCCCGTTCCTCGCCCGCGACGCGCCATTGCTGCACGAGCGCCCGATACGGGCTGATGACCAGCATATTGCTATTGCGCTTCAATCGGAGCAGTTCGTGTCCGGTGTACTGTGCAACGGACGTCTTTCCCATTCCGGGACCCGATATAAGGCGGGCCCGCTGCCCATCGTCCGCCAGGTATTTCGCGACAAATGCCATCTGCCAGTCAGCAAGTGGGGTTGATTTCCTTCGCGTATCGGTCATAGGAAAGGTCAGGAGTATTTTGCCGTCACCGTATCACAGCCTTGCAGCATGCTGCCCGCGCTGCCGAACCAGGGAGGCGATAGCAACCTAGCCCTCTCGGGGCCTCAGGACGTTGAGGTTTCAGGGCAGTAGGTAGGTATCGCCGGCGGCCTGCGGCGGCAACTTGATCGTCAGTGCCTTGAAATCGGCGTTGGATGCGACCGAACCTGAGTGCGCGACGCCTTTCGGATGGCGATCAGGTCTCTAGAGCCGACCCCGCGCTGTTCACTGCCACCCAAGATATACGCCTTCCAGAAATGAAATAGTGGATCTCGTCGGCGCTGGTGTGGTGGGCCCCCAAAAGTAGGGTGCATACGGTTCACCCACTTGACGTTATACGACGGTATCCTGTTTTTCCCTGCTTGCCACGGATATGTTCCGGCGGCTTTGTCCGCTCCTTGATTGGGAATCTATGTCGTACGCGATTACTGCACCGAAAAAATTCGAATTCCAAGATCTCGTTTGCACGGAGCTGGGCCTACGGGCTCTGGATCTCCAAGGTGCGGCTCTCATTGGAGAACCAAAGGGCGGCGAAGATGGAAGATTGACACTTCCTAGCGCTGTCGGGACTGAACCATGGTGCGTCGAAATTCAGGTGAAGGGAGAGACTGGCACGTTTGATGTGGCGAGACTAACCGAATTCCTCGTGCATTTTCCCGCGTACAAGGACAAGAATACCCTTATTGAGCGTTTGGTCTCGGACCCCTGCCTCAGCGCATTGTTTAGCGTTTCCGCGCGCGGGTCCGATGCGCTGCAGCCTTTGCTGCTGCCTCCGGACTGGTCGACACGTGAGCTAACCGAGGAACGCTCAGGCAATGTAGATCGTCTCGTTCAGGACGTTCGCCAAGAGCTTGGAAGGATTGCGGCCAATGCGGCGAAGCAGATTGACACCGCTAGCAAGCCCGGCCGGCTTGACAAGAAGCGCAGCACGCATCTCCAAGCGGTTGCACGGATGTCGATCGATGACTTGCGGCGCGGCATCAAGAAGGTCTTGATCCATGACATGCAGACGACCGCCGGCATTGAAGTTCGTTTGCAGGCGATCTTGCGAGAATCACATCGGGTACCCACCGATCGCTTACGAGATGGCATCGCGAGTCTTGCCAAGGCCGTAGAACGCTCCAAAGACACGCAATCCGACTCACTTGGCGACTTTCGTATGGTGCTGGACGAACTGGCGCCGCCTTCGGTTGTCTCGGGCCAGTATCTCATGCGCGGTCAGGAGGAGGACCTGCTTGAGCGGCTGCGGAAGAACGGCGCCATATGTCTTTCTGGACCACCAAGAGCAGGCAAGACATGGACCGCACGCTGGCTGGCGGCACAGCTTCAGAAGAATGGCTTTGAAGTGCGGGTCGGCAACGATGTGGGGGAGGCAGACCGGTATCTGACCGCTCCCACGAAGAGCGAACGCGCATTTCTCCTGGACGATCCGCTTGGGGACAGGATGTTGTCGTCAAAGGCGGGAGAAGTGGTGGCGGGTCTGATCTCGCTAGTCAAGCGATTGCCGAGCGGTCGCAGACTGATCGTGGCCCAGGTGCAGGAGCCCGTGCTGAGCTATTATCGGCGCCAAACTCTTGCAGCGTGCAGACAGGATGGCATCGAATGGATTGCCCTGTCCGAACCAGGCGCCGAGTTCGCCAGCAGGCTTTGGAGTGCAGCATGTGAGCAGCATGATGTCCCGGCCACTATGAGAGAGCGGATACAGGGGCTGATATCCATTGATCCATCATTTCGGGAGCCGGGCGCGCTAGAGTTTCTCGCCACACAGGCGGCCGGAATGCATGCACAGGCCTCTGTGGACGAAATTCTGTTGCGCGCCCATATGTCTGCTACCACGCTCGGGCGTGAGCTTGCTGCCTCCCATTCGGGGATGGAGGCATTACTGATTGGCTTGGCGATTGCAACGGACTCGGCGACGGCGGTGCAGGAGACGGAGCTGGCCTACGTCTTGGAGGGAAAAGGCGAACGAGCGGGTCTGCGAAAGCATGACCATGTGTCTGTCACGATGGCCCCCGCTTCGGAAAGCCCGGCAGAGCCGGCACCGGCCTATGCGCGCCCGCATGAGCTGAGTCCGGAATGCCGGCATCTCAAGACGACGCTTGAGCGGCATCGTTTCATTGACGCGAATTCGGCAGCGCTGAACTTCACTCATCCCTATTTCCGGGCCACTGCGCAACAACTGGTTGCACCCGAAACGTCCGAATCCATCGCTGTGACACGTTCAGTAACGGAACGAGCCATAAGTTGCCTGCAGGCGACGACTTCAAAGGCGGCGGCGTCGAATCTTCCCTGGATTGGCAGTCTTGTGAAGGAGGCAGGGCGTCCCGAGCCCTTTGCGATCGATTTGGCTGTGTTCGGACTGCGCTCCATATTTCCTGCCACCCGAGACATCTGCTTTGCATACCTGATGAACAATCTCGCAGAGTTGACGCAGGAACAGCATGAGGCAATCCCGATATGGACCAGGTGGGTCACCGCGCCCCTTTCAGAGATGGCGAGCTTCGACGGTGGGGCATACATTGTTGATGGAGAACTGGGGTCCGACTACTTTGGTCGCGTGTTTGGAAGGGCATCGGAGGCAGAAATCAAGCCATTCCTCGATGCTATCGAAAATGGTGTCGCGCTCGATCTGGGGCTGGAACGGTCGCGGGACATCTGCCGGTATCTTGAATCGAACGCAGATCGAATCACGCCCACGCTTTGCCAGCATCTACTCAGCTCGGACCTGAGTGCCATTCGCGCCGTCGCGGTGGAAGCTTGGCTTGCCATGTCGCGGGATTGCGCCGCCGACGCCGACATTCGGCAGCGCGTGGAACGCGACAGAAGCCCCGCAGTGACTGTCGGTGCTTTGCACGGCGTTGCACGAAGCTGGAGGGGGGCGGATTCAAATCGTCGTGAAGCCCTATTAAAGCTTCTTTTGGGACACCTTGGTAGCGCCGGATCGGCGACGGCGGCATTTCTGGAGTTGGTGCTCTTTGATCGGGTTGAGAGGTTCGGGAAAAATCCGCCTTGGGACTTGTTTGCGCTGCTGACACCTGCAGCCATGGATGTGCTGCCGCCATCCGTGACCTTCGACAACGGGCGACTGGCCAATGCTGTCGAAAATGCCATCGCCGCAGGGGAATCGGAGTCTCTTGTGCCGCTCTTAACGTCCTGGGCAGCAAGATTGGCGATGATGGAAACGTCTGAAAAGCATGCGCCGGGTGATTATGATCTTTACCTGGTTCCCCTTTTGGTTGACGCCACGCGCGACCATCCGCAATTGCGCGCGCCGATACTCGGGCAGCTCATGGGGCTAACCAACACCGGGGCGCGCATGACCTTCATCGCCCACCTTGTAGATGCGTGGCCTCATCTGCAAGACGACGAGCAGGCCGGCGTTTGCAGAATGTTACGTGAAGACAGTAAGGACATCATCTGGTTGCGAGCGGCAGCGCTTGTCCGCAAGACCGTACCCCTTGCGATTCAAGAGGCGGTGCCAGGAATCGGTGAGGTACCTATTGACACCTTGTCGGCGGAGGAACTGATACGGACACTTGGCGAAGATTTGACATCCGCCTGTCTACTGGTTGCAACCAAGTACTATGGCGTCTTTTCTCGAATCGCGATCGGCGGCGAACGGTCGCCGGTCACCCGGAAGTTGATTGAATGGATTGGCGCGCGGCCCGAACACGCTTGCTTCGAGTCTGCATTCCGGTGGCTCTATCAAGCGCGAGACATTGCGGCGATCGACCGTGTGATTGAAGAACTGCCAGAAGAGAAGTTGAATGCGTTCTTCGCGCTGATGCTGGATTTGAAGCTGGACGAACACGCGGCGTGGGCGCGTTCCGCATGGACCGCCTTGCTGGACAAGGGGGAAAGGTCCGGTTTGCTGGCGAACTGGCTGGCGCAGATCCGCGAGGCATCGCCTGTTCTGTTGTATGGACTTATCGAGGTAGGGGAGTGGCTGGACGACAAGTATGCGAAGTTGGTCCAGGAGAAGTTACAAGAAGACTTCACTTGCACGCTTCTGGCAAAAACGCTCATCCGGCTTGCGTGCAGCCTAACCCCACAGACGGCTGCAGAAGCTAGGCAAAACCTTTTGATAATCGTCGACAGCGTGCCGCCCTTGCTGGAGCCCTCCTGGGATATCGCTAAGCGTGCTCTAGGTGCGTTGTCAGCGCCAGCATCCGATCTTCAGAAGGTGGAGGCCCGGCGACGGCGTGCGATCGAGAACGAGCAGTCGATTCGCGAATCCTTGCGAGCGAAATTCCCTACGCCGGCTTACCCGCCAGGATGGACTGGCCGCTGACGTAAAACAGACTCGAAGCGCACTTCCGCTAGGTCGCCTTACTGACCGAAGGCTGGCGATTTTCAGACGACCATGTTCTGCTTATCGAATGGCAGAAGCTGAACGTGGTCATTCCATTCATCGGCGCCCGATGAATGCTTCTCGGCCAACTTGGCATTCACACCATCCTCCCGAACTCAAGAATTGCCGCGCACAGCCGCTGAAGTGTCGGCGATGAATGACCTGCCTCACGGGCTGCTGACAGCCAATCAGCAATGAACAGATCTTGCTTATCGAGTCCGCCTTCATTCCCATACCTCGCCCGCGCAGCATTCACGAACGGTTCGTAGTGCTCCGCAAAGTCTGCCTTAATAACGCCCCCAAGGTTGGTTGGCCAGATCGCATGGTTCTCACCGACGATGCAAGCATCCGGGAACAACGGATGTGCGTGACCAAGCAAGGCCCCAAGTGCCCGATTGTCGCGCTCGTGTTTGGCCCGGTGCTCCGGCCGCTGCGTGTCGCCGTCCGCGTCGAATACGACGAACACCGGGAGTCCAAGCTCTACGGCAATCGCCAGTGGCTGAATGAGTTTGTCCTTTCCGTTTACTGGGATCAGGTGGCAGCCCAGGCGGCGAAACTCCGACCAGCGGTTCGCCAGATGCAGCTCTGTCGTGATGTAGGAAACATCTTCCAGCCCTTCGACAAGCACTGGAACCCGCGCGAAGAACATCTCGGAGATTCCAGGCTGCAAGGCCTGATGGATTTTCGCGACCAAACCGGCAGTCGGGCGCCGTACGTCATCGCCCAGGACCGCGCGCACGCGAGCGCACAGGTTCGCGAAAGTCAAAGCCTTGACTTGGGATCCGGCATCGCGATTTCGCTGCTGCACAATTCGCGCATTCTCAAAGCCGTCCCCGGTGACAAACAGGGGGGAATGAGTCGTGACGAGAATCTGGTTGTTGGCGGTAGCAAGTTCACTGAAGACGTCGGACAAATGCCGTGCCTGCGGGGGATGTTGATACAACTCCGGCTCTTCGCACCCTAGGAGCAGCGTTGGGGCATCCGGCGCGTCAGAGGCAGCGAGCTCTTGAAGCAAGGCTAACAAGTACGATCTCTGCAGGCCGTGCCCCATGCGTGCGAGACTACCAATGAAGTCGCTGTCACCAGTCTTGATGCCAGCAATAGGCGGTTGAACAACCACCGACTTATTTGGATCCGACAGCCACTCCATGCCCAGCCGTACGTTAGGATGTGCCCACGATTCAAGCCGTCGCTGCAGTGACTTTGAAATGTCGGTCAGACTGGCCTGATTGCGGTCGAGGAGTCCCTGATAGCGCGCTAGTGTGTCCGCCTTCAATGCCTCCAACTCAGCGTCGAAGTTGGATCGGGCTCTTACCGCCCGCGCGATGAGCTTGCCAAGGGCCGTGTTCTTTGCTTCAAGGCCTTCCTCACCCGCATCCTTAACCGCAGGCACATACACCCACTGGACGTAGCGCGCCAGCTTGCCTGTACTGTTGACCCCGTAGAAGTCATCGGCGCTGGGAATCAGCCTGCATAGCCCCGCGTGATCAGCCTCGTAGCTCCGCAGGGCTTGCGCCTTATCGTCTTTCGAACGGACATTTGGCAATTCAGCAAATCTGGCCCGCAACTCATCATAGATCTGGCCCAACTCAGGCGCCTTCGCCCCGGCCTTGTCCGCCTCGAAGAAGGCGCGAAACTCATCCATGCCGAGCCGTTGTCCATAGTGCCTTACCACACCAGCGCCACTGGCAGGATCGAATATGGCTTCCGCCGTGACGACGAGTTCATTCTGTCGGACGTAGGCAGCCAGATCACTCTGTGCTGCCTGGTTCAAGTCGTCGAAGGTCAGCGTAATCCTAATTGGAGCAGCGGTGTTCTTGCAGAAATAGTCCTCGTCGATGAGCTTACTAATGTCAGTAGCCGAAGTGGCACGCTCCTGAAAGAACACATTTAGGGCCGCCAATATCGTGGATTTGCCCGCGCCATTCGGCCCTACGAAACATGAGTACCGGTTAAGCACAACAGTTGCGTCCTGGAAACTGCGAAAGTTCTCGATCCGTACACTCTTGATCTTCATCGTATTCTCTCTCTGCCTATCAGCAACCGCAGCAGCATGGGGCTCCGTGCTGCACGGGTCCCGCCTCCTCCACAACCCGGCGCCCAAACTCAGGAACTCGCCGACGCTTGGCTAAGCGCCGCCGACAATGCCTCCGACACAAAGCTCTTAAGCAGATCCGAAGACCGCGCACGCACACTGCGGCCAATATCGTTCTGCTTCTCCGTCAGCTTGACGAAGACCTTTGACGACCTGCCGTCAGCCGTCAGCGAGCGCAACTCATCGGCGGAGAAAGTCTCCGCATAGGTTTGCGCCAGATTCTGGTTCCATTGCGGCTGATATTTCGACTGTAGCTTCCGCAGTTCAGCGGACAGCAACGATTGCGCCTTGGAGGCGCCAACTGATTTCTCGATACTGGCATAGGTGACAGTCTTCTTCGCGACTGCCTCGGCAAGCGCCGTCATGCCATCGCCTAGTTGCCGCTGTTGGACTAGCACCATTGCGGCGTCGCTGGCCTCCCTGGCGAGAGCGGATGCCGGCGTGCCCGTCGTGATGGAAAGTACTGTGAGGAACGCGGCCAGGAGCGTGTTGAATCGCTCCGGCCTGTTGCAGAACCGGGCTACTGAAATCATTTGACCCCTCTTCTCTACTGCCAATCAGGCCGATGTGGCCCAAATTGATTCCAGTGGATTCTTATTTGTTGGAATACCTGCACGAGCAAGGAGTATTCTTTCATTCCCAGACGGGTACCGTCATCCCCCGAAAGTGGTATCAAGTCCTGAAAATGCAAAAAAAATGGGAGCCCATCGGCTCCCATTTTTCTCACAATCCAACCACCCTCAATCCCAGCTCAACGCCCCACCCGTCTGATACTCAATAACCCGCGTCTCAAAGAAGTTCCGCTCCTTCTTCAAGTCAATCATCTCGCTCATCCACGGGAACGGATTCTCCTCATTCGCGAACAACTGATCCAACCCAATCTGCTGGCAACGCCGATTGCAAATGAACCGCAGATACCCCTTAAACATCGGCGCATTCAACCCCAACACCCCACGCGGCATCGTATCCTCCGCATAGCGATACTCCAGGTCCACCGCCTTCTTGAACAACTCAGTAATCTCAGCCTTGAATTCCGCCGTCCACAGATGCGGATTCTCCAGCTTGATCTGGTTGATCAGGTCGATACCAAAATTGCAGTGCAGCGACTCATCACGCAGGATGTACTGGTACTGCTCAGCAGCCCCAGTCATCTTGTTCTGCCGGCCCATCGCCAGGATCTGCGTAAAGCCCACATAGAAGAACAGCCCTTCCATGATGCAGGCGAACACGATCAGGCTCTTCAGCAGCTTCTGGTCGTTTTCCGGCGTGCCGGTCTTGAACGACGGATCCGTCAGCGTGTCGATAAACGGGATCAGGAACTCGTCCTTGTCGCGGATCGACTGCACTTCGTGGTACGCGTTGAAGATCTCGGCTTCGTTCAGGCCGAGGGACTCCACGATGTACTGGTATGCGTGGGTGTGGATGGCCTCTTCAAAGGCCTGGCGCAGCAGGTACTGGCGGCATTCCGGCGCGGTGATCTGGCGGTAGGTGCCCAGCACGATGTTGTTGGCGGCCAGCGAGTCGGCGGTGACGAAGAAGCCGAGGTTGCGCTTGATGATGCGGCGCTCGTCCTCGGTCAGGCCGTTGGGGTCTTTCCACAGGGCGATGTCGCGGGACATGTTGATTTCCTGCGGCATCCAGTGGTTGGCGCAGCCGGCCAGGTATTTTTCCCACGCCCACTTGTACTTGAACGGGACCAGCTGGTTGACGTCGGTCGAGCCGTTGATCACGCGCTTGTCGGCGGCGTTGACGCGGCGGTTGCTTTGCGCGGCGGCGGCGTTGGGGTTGTTGCCCAGGATGCCGGGCTGCGTGGCGGCCGGCGGCAGAACGCCTTGCTGGTCGGCCGTGGCGGCAGCAGCAGCGGGTTGCAGGGCAGGCTGCGGTGCGGCCTGCGGGGTGGCTTGAACGTCGTCGTCCCAGCTCAGCATGATGTGGTTCTCCGTGATTCGATTTGGGGGCGGCGGTTTGGTCGGATTTGACGCTTCACTTCGTGGTGGCGCCGGCCCTCACCCCCGCCCCTCTCCCGCAAGCGGGAGAGGGGAGCAAACCGAGGGTGGCTTTTACTCTCTTACGTTATTGGCAGGCTTCGCACTCTTCGAAGCCGGGGTCGCCCGGGCGCATCGTGCAGACCGCGCCTTCGGCTTCCGGCATAGCCGGGGCCGATGCGGCGGCTGCGTCCAGGGCGGAGCCGCTGTCGCTGCCCGACGACACTGCGTTCAGCGAGCCGCGCGACACGGTGGACTTCTCCACGTGGGTCGCAGCCATGGTGCGCAGGTAGTAGGTGGTCTTCAGGCCGCGCAGCCAGGCCAGCTTGTAGGTATCGTCCAGCTTCTTGCCCGAGGCGCCGGCCATGTAGATGTTCAGGGACTGGGCCTGGTCGATCCACTTCTGGCGGCGGCTGGCGGCTTCCACCAGCCAGGTCGGCTCCACTTCGAACGCGGTGGCGTAGATGTCGCGCAGGTCTTGCGGGATGCGGTCGATGCGCGACAGCGAGCCGTCGAAGTACTTCAGGTCGGCAACCATCACCTCGTCCCACAGGCCGCGTTCCTTCAGGTCGCGCACCAGGTAGTCGTTGACCACGGTGAACTCGCCCGACAGGTTGGACTTGACGTACAGGTTCTGGAAGGTCGGCTCGATGCAGGCCGACACGCCGATGATGTTCGAAATGGTCGCGGTCGGGGCGATCGCGATGCAGTTCGAGTTGCGCATGCCGTGCTGCTTGATGCGGGCGCGCAGCGCGTCCCAGTCCATCGTGCTGGACAGGTCCACTTCCAGGTAGCCGCCGCGCTCTTCGGCCAGCAGCTTGAGCGAGTCTTGCGGCAGGATGCCACGATCCCACAGCGAGCCTTCATAGGTGCTGTAGCGGCCGCGCTCTTCGGCCAGCTCGGTCGAAGCCTGGTAGGCGTAGTAGCACACCGCTTCCATCGAGGTATCGGCAAACTTGACGGCGGCGTCGCTGGAATACGGCGTGCGCAGCACGTGCAGGCAGTCCTGGAAGCCCATGATGCCCATGCCGACCGGACGGTGGCGCAGGTTGGAATTGCGCGCCTTGTCCACGGCGTAGTAGTTGATGTCGATCACGTTGTCGAGCATGCGCATGGCGGTGCGCACGGTCTTCTGCAGCTTGGCGTGATCCAGCGCGTAGGTGCCGTCGGCCTGCTTCGCCATGTGGGCGACCAGGTTGACCGAGCCCAGGTTGCAGACGGCGATCTCGCTCTCATTGGTGTTGAGCGTGATTTCCGTGCACAGGTTGGAGCTGTGCACCACGCCCACGTGCTGCTGCGGGCTGCGGATGTTGCACGGATCCTTGAAGGTGATCCACGGGTGGCCGGTCTCGAACAGCATGCCCAGCATCTTGCGCCACAGTTGCAGCGCGGGCAGCTTCTTGAACAGCTTCAGTTCGCCGCTGGCGGCCTTGGCTTCATAGCCCAGGTAGGCCTTCTCGAATTCCTTGCCGACCTTGTCGTGCAGGTCCGGGCAGGTGGCGGGCGAGAACAGGGTCCATTCGCCGCCTTCCATCACGCGCTTCATGAACAGGTCCGGGATCCAGTTGGCCGTGTTCATGTCGTGGGTGCGGCGGCGGTCGTCGCCGGTGTTCTTGCGCAGTTCCAGGAACTCTTCGATGTCCAGGTGCCACGTTTCCAGGTAGGCGCAGACGGCGCCCTTGCGCTTGCCGCCCTGGTTCACGGCCACGGCGGTGTCGTTGACCACCTTCAGGAACGGGACCACGCCTTGCGACTTGCCGTTGGTGCCCTTGATGTGCGAGCCGAGTGCGCGCACGTTGGTCCAGTCATTGCCCAGGCCGCCGGCGAACTTGGACAGCAGCGCGTTTTCCTTCAGCGCTTCGTAGATGCCTTCCAGGTCGTCGGAGACGGTGGTCAGGTAGCACGACGACAGCTGCGAGCGGCGGGTGCCGGAGTTGAACAGGGTCGGCGTGGACGACATGAAGTCGAACGACGACAGCAGCTGGTAGAACTCGATGGCGCGCGCTTCGCGGTCCTTCTCGTTCAGCGCCAGGCCCATGGCCACGCGCATGAAGAAGGCCTGCGGCATTTCGATGCGGGTTTCATCGATATGCAGGAAGTAGCGGTCGTACAGGGTCTGCAGGCCCAGGTAGTTGAACTGGAAGTCGCGGCCGGCGTCCAGCGCGGCGCCCAGGCGGGCCAGGTCGAAGGTGGCCAGCTTTTCGTCCAGCAGCTCGGCTTCGATGCCGCGGGCGATGAACTTGGGGAAGTACTCGGCGTAGCGGCTGGACATCTCGCCCTGGGTCACTTCGGCACCCAGGATTTCCTTGCGGATCGTGTGCAGCAGGATACGGGCGGTGACCTGGCTGTAGTTCGGGTCCTTTTCAATCAGGGTACGCGCGGCCAGGATGGCGGAGTCGTACACCTGCGTCATCGGCACGCCTTCGTACAGGTTCTTCAGGGTTTCCTTCAGGATCGGCTCGGCGCTCACTGCGTTGCCAAGGCCGCTGCAGGCGTTGTCGATCAGGTCATGCAGCGCGGCGATGTCCAGCACGTGCGTGACGCCGCCATCGGTCACGTTGACCGAGATGCCGCCTTCCTGCACGCGGGCCACGGCCTGGGCGTTGGCCTGGGCGCGCTCGTCCTTGCGCTTCTCGCGGTACAGCACGTAGGCGCGGGCCACTTCATGCTCGCCCGAGCGCATCAGCGCCAGTTCCACGTGGTCCTGCACGTCTTCGATATGGATGGCGCCGCCGTTGGGGCGGCTGCGCACCAGTGCGCGCACGACGTTGTCAGTCAGTTGCTCGACGATCTCGCGCACACGCGCGGACGCGGCGCCCTGCCCGCCGTTCACGGCGAGGAAGGCCTTGGTCATGGCAACGGCGATCTTGGACGGCTCGAAAGCCACCACGGCGCCGTTGCGTCGAATGATCTTGTGATCCGGGTAGTTCGTATTGGCGGCGTTGGCGGGGGTCTGCTGCGCGGTCGGTGCAATACCGGCGGCGGCGCCACCCGTGGTGATTTCGTTCTGGGCCGTTTGCATGAGAACTCCTGTTTTTACCCTGGAAATAAGAGACAAAAGAGTCCCTGGCGAAATGCGGCGAAAAGAACGTCCCTCCCGGCGTGAGGTCGGGGGCGGACAGACTGCCTTTACGTGAACATTTCGCCAGGGACTCTTGTGATTCGCTGGCCTTAGCGGGCGGTTTCGAGACGATGCACGAACTTCGTGATCCCTGACTCACCCTTGGGGCCGGCTCCCCGGTTGGACTACTAGATATAGTGTGTGACGCGTGAAACTGGGCTAAGTATAGTGAAACGAATCCGAATGACCAGTCTTGACAAGCGCTATTTCGGGGGCGGTTGCGCCGATGCGGCAGCGCCACATGCCCGCAAGCCTAATACTCGCAAGGGTTTTCGCCAGACCGTTCGCAACTGCACATTTCACAAAAATTTTTTTGATTGTTGCGAGGTTGCGATAGCCCCACCCCGAGGCAGGGCATGTGCGCCGGAACGGGGCGCACGGGGATGGGGAATGAGGTTAAGGATTCGTCACCTGGCCAGCCGCGCCAGGGCACTGGTAGGGCAACATGCCGGGCGCCACGCCGGCCTGCCTGGCAAAGCGTGCCCAGTCGAAATGCGGGCCGGGATCGGTCTTGCGCCCCGGGGCGATGTCGCTGTGGCCGGCAATCGCGCGCACCGGGTAGGCGGCCAGCAGCGCCGGCACCAGCGCGGCCACGGTGTCGTACTGGGCCAGGGTGAACGGCAGGTCGTCGCAGCCCTCGATCTCGATGCCGATGGAGAAATCGTTGCAGCGGGCGCGGCCGAAGAAGTCGGACTGTCCGGCGTGCCAGGCCCGCTGCGTGCACGGGACAAACTGCACCAGCTCCCCCTCGCGCGTGACCAGGAAGTGCGCGGACACCTGCACCTGGTGGATGGTGGCAAAGTACGGGTGCTTGTTGGGATCGAGCCGGTTCTGGAAGAAGGCCTCGATGTCGCCGCTGCCGAACTGGCCGGGCGGCAGGCTGATGTTGTGCAGCACCACCAGGTCCACCGGCATGCCGGCCGGGCGCTCGTCAAAGTTTGGTGACGGCACGCGGCGCGCGGCGGGGACCCAGCCGTCGGCCTCTGGCAGATAGCGGTGCTCGGGCTTGCTCATGACGTGCCCTCGCCTTCCACGGTGCTGCGTTCGGCGGCGTCCATGGCCTCGCGGATGCCCAGTTGCTGGATACGGTAGCGCAGCTGGCGCAGGTTCAGGCCCAGCAGCGGCGCGGCCGCGGTGCGGTTGAAGTTGGTCTGCGCCAGCGCCTGCAGGATCAGCTCGCGCTCCACGGCTTCCAGCCTGGCTTGCAGGTCGATCGGGAAGACGATGCCGCGGCAGGCGCGTTCGGCGGGATCGCCGGCGGGCTCGGGTTCGGGCGCGCTGGCCGGGGCGGGCACCACGGGCGGCGGCTCTGCCGGGGCCGGCGCGGGCGCGGCGGCCGGCGGCACCGGCGCCCACATGCCTGCGGCGCCCCAGGGGGCGGAATAGTTGGTGGGCGCCATCGCCGGCGCGGGGGCATGCATCAGCCCGGCGCGCTCGGCGCCGGCGTCCAGCGGGCCCAGGTCGGCCAGCTCGATCTCTTCGCTCTCGGCAAAGGCGTAGGCGCGCTCCAGCAGGTTCTCCAGCTCGCGCACGTTGCCGGGGAACGGATAGGCCACCAGCCGTTGCAGCGCCGCCGGCGACAGCCGCTTGGGGCGCGGGTCGCCGTAGCGCACCGCCAGGTGGTCCAGGATGGCGCGCGCCAGCACCGGGATGTCTTCACCGCGCTCGCGCAGCGTGGGCATGCGCAGCGCCAGCACGTTCAGGCGGTAGTACAAGTCCTGCCGGAACTGCCCGGCCGACACCATCGCCGCCAGGTCCTTGTGGCTGGCGCACATCACGCGCACGTCGACGGCGTCTTCGCGGCTGGCGCCGATCTTGCGCACGCGGCGCTCCTGCAGCGCGCGCAGCAGCTTGACCTGCATCGGCAGCGGCAGGTCGGCCACCTCGTCGAGCAGCAGCGTGCCGCCGTTGGCGGCCTGGAAGAAGCCGCCGCGCTCCCCGTCGGCACCGGTGAAGGCGCCTTTGACATGGCCGAAGAACTCGGACTCCATCAGGTTCTCGGGGATGGCGCCGCAGTTGACGGCGATAAACGGATGCGCGGCCCGGCCGCTGGTCGCGTGGATGGCGCGCGCGGCGCGCTCCTTGCCGCTGCCGGATTCGCCGCTGATCACCACCGGCGCCATGCTGCGCGCCAGCCGCGACAGCGAACGGCGCACCTCCAGCATGGCGGCGGAATGGCCGGGCAGCAGGGCGGCGGCTCGGTCGGCGGCCTGCTCGGCCGCGGCGGCTTCGGCATCGGTGCTGTCGCGTTGCTGGCGGCCCAGCGCGTTCAGCACCAGGCTGCGCAGCTGCTCCAGCGATACCGGCTTGGCGATGTAGTCGAAGGCGCCGGCCTTGAGTGCTTCCACGGCGTTGTCGGCGCTGCCGTAGGCGGTGATGACCGCCACCGGGATGCGTTCCGGCGCGGCCGACAGCTGGCGCACGATCTCGATGCCCAGGCCGTCGCCCAGGCGCATGTCGGTCAGCACCAGGCTGTAGCGGCGCTGCGCCAGCTTCTCGCGCGCCTCGGCGAGCGAGCCGGCCAGCACCACGTCATGGCCCATGCGGCGGATCGAGATGTCCAGCAGCTCGCGCAGGTCGGCCTCGTCGTCGATGACCAGGATGGGATCGGGCGCTCGGGACATTCGGGGTGGCATGGGGTGGTGGCTGGGTTGGGACAGGTCAGGCGGCGGCCGCATCGGCACTCTCGATGCGCAGCGTCAGCACGAAAGCCTTGGCCGGCAGTGTATCGCGCGCGGCGGCGGCCAGCATGCCGGTGCGCTCGAGCAGCGCCGGCAAGGCGATGGCGCCGTAGCGCACCTGGGCGTCATTGGCGCCGCACAGCTCGCGCGCCATGAACAGGCCCAGCCCGGTGCCCTGGGCGTTGCTGGTGAAGAACGGTTCGAACAGGCTGCGCTGGTGCTCGCGCGCGACTTCGGCGCCGTCGTTCCAGACGATCAGCTCGGCATGGTGCTGGTCCAGCGCATGCGCCAGCAGCCGGATCGATCCCGGCAGCCGGCTGCAGTAGCGCCAGGCGTTGTCCAGCAGGTTGCCCAGCACCTGCTGCAGCTGCGAGGCGTCGAACACCACCGGCTGGGCCACGTCCACGGTCAGCCGGATGGCATTGGCGTTGATGTCGGCCCGGCCCGCCGGGCGGGTCTCGCCGGCGCGCGGGCGGCGCGAGCGCATTTCGGCGCGCCAGCGCTCGACGATCTCGGGCAGCGCCTGCGCCAGGTGCACGGTGCTGCGGCCGGTGCGCGGGCGGCGCGACATCTGCAGCACGTCTGACACCACCTGGTCCAGCCGGCGCACGTTGTCGTTGATGATGCGCAGCAGGCGGGCGTCGATATCGACATCGGCGCCGCCATGGTCCTGCGCGGCGGGATCGCGCCGGCCGGAATCGCCCAGCAGCTCGCTGGCCTGGCTGATTGCCGCCAGCGGGTTGCGGATCTGGTGCGCGATGCTGGCCACCAGCCGGCCCATGGCGGCCAGCTTTTCCTGCTGCACCTGCTCGGCGATGCGTTCCCAGCTTTCGATATGGACCAGCACGGTGTCGCGCATCTCGTTGCGCAACAGGGCCTCATCCTCCTGCGACCAGGCCATGGCCTCGTTCTGGGCGATGGCCAGGCGCAGGCGGCCGGCGGCTTCGGGCGACAGTTCGCTCCAGGCGGCGGTATCCAGCGTGGCCGGCACGGTGCGGCCATGCGCCATGGTCGAGCGCAATCCTGCCAGCCCCGGCAGCACAAAGCGCAGCCGCAGCCGGGTGTGCTGCATGGTGCCGTCGGCCAGCGCGGTGCCGGACGCCATCGGCAGCAGCTGCAGGATGCGCGGCACGTCGTCCTTGCTGTGCAGCCAGTCGCGCAGCATCTCCATCAGCGGCTGCAGGCGCGGGATGCGGCGCAGGTCGAACAGCACTGCTTCTCCGCCCTGACCTGCCGCACCACCCAGCCGGCGTGAGTAGATGCGCTCATGCGGCTGCACGCCCAGCAGCACCACCGCCGCGGGGTTGGCCGCCACCACCGCGCCGTTGGCGCGCACCAGCATCACGCCGTCCTGCATGTCGTTGACCATCAGCCGGTTGACCAGCTGCTGCAGGCGCAGCTCCTGCTCGCGCGCCAGCGCCAGGCGCTCCTGCGCGATCTGGCGGTTGGCCAGCATATACATCAGCAGCGCCGCGATCATGAACACCAGGCCGAACAGGCCCGAGCCCAGCAGCCCGGCATCGGCCTGGCGCAGCAGGATGGTGTGCATGAAGGGCCCGCTCATCACCACCAGCGCGGAGATCGACGCGGCAAACAGCGCGAACAGCAGGCTGGTCAGCGCGCCGGCTTCCAGTGCCGGCAGCAGGAAGATCATGGCCAGGCCCTCGGCCTGCCCGCCCCGCCCCAGCACGCTGAAGACCAGCGCCAGCAGGGCCAGGTCGGCCAGCACCTGCACCCGCACGCGCAGATGGAAGTGCCGGCGCCACAGCGTGCCGGCCAGCATCGCCAGGGCGATGCCAAGATAGGGCACGGCGATGGTCATGGCCGCCGCGTGCTCGATGCCGCCCAGGGCCCCGAGGTCGAACGGCACGGGCGGGATCGCATTCGTGATGGCGGTGACGGAGGCCGGCTCGCCGCGCCGCATCAGCGCAAAACCGACCAGCAGCAGGCCCACGGCCACACGGGTCCAGCAGAAATAGCGCAGCAGGCGCCAGTGAAAGTCAGGCGGTTCGGGCTGGCGCCACAGCTGGGCCAGGCCGCGCCAGGCGTTCAGCCGCTGCCAGCCCGACGACGCCGGCTCTGTCATGGGCGGGGGCCGCTGCTGCTGTCGCTGCCCTCGGCCCGGCTTTCGTCAGGCAGGTGGCTGCGGCGGCAGTAGTGCAGGCCGCGCCAGGCAATGGCCTCGCCCTGCGGCAGGTGCACGCCGCACTGGGCGCACTGGACCATGGGTTCGGCGGTGGCGTCGGCCGGGCCGGCGGCGGCAGTGCGCTCGCTGGCCTCGCGGGCCTGGCGTGCGCGGTGTTCAGCCAGCCGCGCCTCGGCGCGGGCGCGCAGCCACCAGATGACGCCCAGCACCACGGCCAGCAGGATCAGGATACGTGCCATGGGGAATCAGAGGCGATGCAGGACGACTTCAATCACGAAACGGCTGCCGACATAGGCCAGCAGCAGGATGCCGAACGAGGCGATGACCCAGCGCAGCGCCACCTTGCCGCGCCAGCCGCGGAAGATGCGCCCGGCCAGGATGCCGCCGAACATGGCCCACGAGATCAGCGCGAACACCGTCTTGTGGTCCAGCCGGAAGGCGCGGCCGAACAGGTCTTCAGAGAACAGCAGGCCCGAGCCGATGGTCAGCGTCAGCAGCACAAAGCCGGCGCCAATCAGCCGGAACAGCAGCTTCTCCAGCGTCAGCAGCGGCGGCAGCAGGTCCAGCCAGCGGCCCAGCCATTCGCTGGGTTGCTGCTCCGGCGGCCGCGCCGGCGCGTGCCGGAAGCCATGCAGGCGCCGTTCGGCCAGCAGCATCAGGAAGGCGTGGAACGCCGCCAGCGTGAACAGCCCGTAGGCCACGTTGGCGATGATGAAATGCAGCTTGAACAGCGGCCGCGCCGCGTAGCCCAGGATCTGCGAGCCGGGGAAGGCCAGCGGCATCAGGCTGGCCACCAGCGCCACCGGGATCACGATCAGGCCCAGGCCCGCCAGCGAGAAGAAGAAGCTTTCGATCCAGTAGATGCCCACGCCCAGCCACAGCATGGCCGACAGTGCGAAGGCAAAGCCGAACATCATGCGCTCGGCCGGGAAGATGGTTTCATGCAGCAGCATGCCGTGGCTGGCCAGCGCCGCCAGCATCAGCACGTGCCACCAGGCCGGGCGCCCTTCGCCGTGCGCGCCGCCCGCCGGGGGGATGGGGCCGCCGCCGGCCACCAGCACGGCCGAGGTCGCCCCCCCTGCCGGGCCGGCAGCGGTGGCAAGGCGTGGGTGGCGCGTGGCCCAGCCGTGAAAGGCCAGGCCGCAATAGAGAAGTGCCGTCAGGGCATACAGTACAATGACCATTTACGCAGTTTACCTTAGTGCCCACGGACGGTGGCGGCCCGCTTGAACCGGTGTAACAGGTGTTCCAGGCCCGCCCCGTGTGCAAGACTGCCTCCGATTTCAGCCCCGAGCCCTGCTCCGACTTCTCCCCCGATTCCTGCCATGCTGGACAATCTCACTCAACGCCTGGCGCGTGTGGTCAAGACCATGCGCGGCGAGGCGCGCCTGACCGAGGCCAACACCGCCGAGATGCTGCGCGAAGTGCGCCTTGCCATGCTCGAAGCCGACGTGGCGCTGCCGGTCGTGCGCGAATTCGTTGCCCGCGTGAAGGAAAAGGCCATGGGCGAGGAGGTTGTCAGCAGCCTCACCCCGGGCCAGGCCCTGGTCGGCGTGGTCCAGCGCGAGCTGACCGCCGTGATCGGCGGCGCCGACGCGGCCAGCGGCAACAACAAGGAAGCCGAGCTGAACCTGGCCGTGCAGCCGCCCGCCATCATCCTGATGGCGGGCCTGCAGGGCGCCGGCAAGACCACCACCGTGGGCAAGCTGGCCAAGTGGCTCAAGGAAAACAAAAAGAAGAAGGTGCTGACGGTCTCGTGCGACGTCTACCGCCCCGCCGCTATCGCCCAGCTCAAGACAGTTTCCGAGCAAGTCGGCGCTGACTTCTTCCCGTCGCAGCCGGACCAGAAGCCGGCGGACATCGCCCGCGCGGCGGTGGACTGGGCGCGCAAGCACTACCACGACGTGCTGATCGTCGACACGGCCGGCCGGCTCGGTATCGACGAGCTGATGATGCAGGAAATCGCCGCCCTGCACGCCGAGCTGAAGCCCGCCGAAACCCTGTTCGTGGTCGACGCCATGCTGGGCCAGGACGCGGTCAACACCGCCAAGGCCTTCAACGACACCCTGCCGCTGACCGGCGTGGTGCTGACCAAGCTGGACGGCGATGCGCGCGGCGGCGCGGCGCTGTCGGTGCGCCATATCACCGGCCGCCCGATCAAGTTTGTCGGCGTCGGCGAAAAGCTGGACGGCCTGGAGCCCTTCTACCCCGACCGCATGGCCCAGCGCATCCTGGGCATGGGCGACATCCTCGCGCTGGTCGAGGAAGCCCAGCGCGGCGTGGACATGGAAGCGGCCGAGAAGCTGGCCAAGAAGATCAAGAAGACCGGTGACTTCGACCTGGAAGACTTCAAGGCCCAGATCGGCCAGATGAAGAAGATGGGCGGCCTGGGCAGCCTGGTCGACAAGCTGCCGGCGCAGTTCGCCCAGCAGGCGCAGGGCGCCAACATGGACCAGGCCGAGAAGCAGGTGGCCCGCATGGAAGGCATCATCAACAGCATGACGCCCACCGAGCGCGCCAAGCCCGAGCTGATCAAGGCCAGCCGCAAGCGCCGCATTGCCGCGGGCGCCGGCGTGCCGGTGCAGGAAGTGAACCGCCTGCTCAACCAGTTCGACCAGATGCAGTCCATGATGAAAAAGCTCAAGGGCGGCGGCATGATGAAGATGATGCGCCAGATGGGCGCGATGAAGGGCGGCATGAAGGGCCTCTTCAACCGCTAGAATCCGTCCGTCGCACCCCGACTTGCCTCCCCCCGCAAAAGAACAGGAAAGACATCATGATGAGTGCCGTACAGGCCCGCGAGCTGTGGGCCAACTCCGAGGAAATCGTCTCCGCCGCGGAAGTCCAGGAGTCGCTGGACCGCATGGCCGCGGAAATCACCGCCAAGATGGGCGATGCCTTCCCGCTGGTGCTGTCGGTGATGGGCGGCGCGGTGGTCTTCACCGGCATGCTGCTGCCCAAGCTGGCCTTCCCGCTGGAGTTCGACTACATCCACCTCTCGCGCTACAACAACAAGACCGTGGGCGGCGAGATGCAGTGGCGCGTGGCCCCGCGCGAGTCGGTCAAGGACCGCGTGGTGCTGGTGCTGGACGACATCCTGGATGAAGGCGAGACCATGGCCGCGATCCGCGAGCGCATCATGGACATGGGCGCCAAGGAATTCCACGCCGCGGTGCTGTGCGAGAAGACGCTGACCAAGATCAAGCCCATGCATCCGGACTTCTGCGGCTTTGCCGTGCCGGACCGCTATGTGTTTGGGTGCGGCATGGATGCCAAGGGCTACTGGCGCAACCTGGACTCGATCCGCGCGCTGGTTTGATCAGTTGAATACAGGCACCCGCCCGGGTGCCTGCCCCGGCGCCATCCTCAGGCGCCCAGGATCGGCCACAGCGAGGCCAGCAGCAGCACGGCCATGCCGATATTGAAGGCGCGCAGCACCCGCGGACGCGCCAGCCAGCGCCGCAGCGCCGAGCCGCACAGTGCCCACATCGCCACGCTGGGCAGGTTCACCACCCCGAAGATCCCCGCCAGCAGCAGCACGTTGAGCCACAGGTTGCCGTGCAGCACATAGGTGCTGCACGCGCCCACCGCCATCACCCACGCCTTGGGATTGACCCACTGGAACGCCGCCGCGGCCCAGAAGCCCATCGGCCGCTTGACCTGCTGGTCCTGCACGCCGCCGGCCGTGGCCAGCTTCCACGCCAGCCATATCAGGTAGACCGTCGCCACCACGCGCAGCACCTGCCAGGTCCACGGGAAGGCGTGGAACAGCGATCCCAGCCCCAGCCCGACCAGCCCCACCATCAGCGCAAAGCCAATGCTGACGCCGAGCAGGTGCGGCACCGTGCGCACGAAGCCGAAATTCACGCCCGAGGCGAGCAGCATCGTGTTGTTGGGACCGGGGGTGATCGACGACACCAGCGCAAAGCCGGCAAACGCGGCGAAGACACCGGTTCCGGCGGCGAGTTGGGACACTTCCATGACTGACTCCAGGGCGTTCAGGGAAATCAGTCTACGGTCAGTTAGCGGTACAGTACCGGTACAATTTTTGGAATTAATGCCGATACGGCGCCGGGCACGGGATCAGTACCGCGCAGTGCGCTCCTGCGAAACACAATCAGGCGTCGCTGCGGTACGGCCGTTCGCGCAGCCACTTGGTGGCGATCCACTTCTCGCCGAAGGCCACCGGCAGCCCCGCGTGCAGGGTGCGCTCGTCCAGCGCGCCGTCGGGCAGCAGGTAGCTGAAGTACACCGCATTGCCCTTGACCGGCGCCACCTCCAGCCCCACGCGCGGGAACGCGGTGGCGCCGCCCGCCTCGGGCGTGTTCAGGTAGATCACCAGGGTGGCGATGCGCTGCCCGCCGACGGACAGCTGGCGCGCCTCGCCGGGGCGCTGCGGATTGAAGTAGTCGAAGTGCGGCTGGTACTCGCCGCCGGGCTTGTAGTTGAGGATCTGCAGGCCTTCGCCGTGCTCGGCCGGCACGCCGGTGACGGCGGCGATGCGGGCCTCGATGCGCGTGATCAGGGGGTGCTCGGCCACCTGGAACATCGCGCCCATGCTGGTGCGGGCATCGATCAGGTTCTCGTCGCCGGTGTCCGGGTTGACCACCGGCGAGCGCGCCAGGCGGCCGCGCGACAGCGCCACCAGGGCATCGCACTCGTCGTCGGTCAGCAGCTGCTGGAACAGTTGGACCTGTGGCGACGCCAGCCGGAACAGGATCGGGACCAGGCGGTCCCCGCCATCGGCCGCGTAGACCGCGGGCGTGCCGGCTGCAGCTGCGGAGCGCGCCGGCGCAGGCCGGGCCGGCGCGGCACCATAGGCATCTTGTGCAAATGCCGCGGCCACGGCCTGGCGCGCAAAGGCGTCGTCATAGCCCGAGCGCAGCATCGACAACACCAGCGCATCGGCGGCAAAGCCCTGGGCGATATGCCGGGCCAGCCATTGTTCAAGTTCGGGCGAGGATTCGGTGTAGCCGGTCTTGCCGCCGGCAACGGATGCTTCGCGGATCATGACGGATTGGCGGCGACGCGCTGCGACGAGAACGGGTTGCGGGCAGGCGGCTCGGACACCGGTGCGCGCGGGCGCGACGGCGCGATCTCGGGCTCGCCGGCCACGGTGACCGTGGCTTCGGAATACTGCCAGCGCTTCCACGCCGCCAGCACCGCGTTCGGATATTCGGGGCGGCCGCGGCTGCCGTTGTAGCGGCCCAGCGCCAGGTACAGGTCGCCCTGCTCGCGGTCCAGGTAGTAGCGCAGGATGGTGCAGCCGTAACGCAGGTTGCTCTGCAGGTGAAACAGCTTGCGCGGGTCGCTGTCGCCGATGGCGCGCACCCAGAACGGCATCACCTGCATCAGCCCGCGCGCACCGGCCGAGCTGATCGCGTACTTGCGGAAGTTGCTCTCGACCTGGACCAGGCCCAGCACCAGCGCGGGCTCCAGCCCGGCGCGCTTGGCCTCGTAGTAGGCCACCTCGATCAGTTCCACGCGCACCTGCGGCTCGGGGATGCGCGAGGCCAGGCGGGCGGACATCTCGCCCAGCCATTTCAGGTAGGCCAGGCGCTCGCCGCCGGACGCGAATACCGGCCGCGTGGGCCGGTCATCGGCAATGGCGGCGGCCAGCGCGCCGCGCACGGAATCGGCGAGGTCTTCTTCCTTCTGCGCGCCGGCGTGGGCTGCCATGGCCGCGACGGCCAGCAGCAGCCCGCCCGCGCAGCGGCGGGCGGCACCGGTCATGCCGCGGGCGGCGCGCATGGGGCTCAGTTCGCCAGCTGGCTGCGCACGTGGCCGACCACGTCGGCCACGCTGACGGCGGTGGCCTGCGCGTCGCGCCGGCCCTGGTACTCGACCTTGCCTTCCTTCAGGCCGCGGTCGCCCACCACCACGCGGTGCGGCACCCCGATCAGCTCCCAGTCGGCAAACATCACGCCCGGGCGCTCGCCGCGGTCGTCCAGGATGACGTCCACGCCGGCGGCCAGCAGCTCGGCATGGATGCGGTCGGCCTCGGCCTTGACGGCTTCGGAGCGGTCGTAGCCCACCGGGCAGATCACCACCGCGAACGGCGCGATCGCGGCCGGCCAGATGATGCCGCGCTCATCGAAGTTCTGCTCGATCGCCGCGCCCAGGATACGGGTGACGCCGATGCCGTAGCAGCCCATCTGCATCGGCTGGGTCTTGCCGTTCTCGTCCAGGAAGGTGGCGTTCATCGATTCCGAGTAACGCGTGCCCAGCATGAACACGTGGCCCACCTCGATGCCGCGGCAGATTTCCAGCGTGCCCTGGCCGTCCGGCGAGGCGTCGCCGGCGACCACGTTGCGCAGGTCGGCCACGACCGGCTCGGGCAGGTCGCGGCCCCAGTTGACGCCGGTGTAGTGGTAGTCGCGGTAGTTGGCGCCGCAGACGAAATCGCTCATGTTGGCGACGGTGCGGTCGGCCACCACCTTGACCGGCTTCTTCGCGCCGATCGGGCCCAGGTAGCCCGGCGGCGAGCCGAAGGCATCGACGATCTCGTTCTCGGTGGCGAAGCGGAAGTCGGCCAGGCCCGGCACCTTGGACGCCTTGACCTCGTTCAGCTCATGGTCGCCGCGGATCAGCAGCAGCCAGATCTCGGCGCCGGCCTCGGTGTCCTTGGCCAGCACGATCGACTTGACGGTGCGCTGCAGCGGGATGCCCAGGAACTCGGCCACGTGCTCGCACTTGGCCTTTTCCGGGGTGGCGGTCTTGACCAGGTCTTCGGCCGGCGCGGCGCGGCTGGCCAGCAGGGGCAGCGCCTCGGCGGCCTCCATGTTGGCGGCGTAGTCCGAGGTCGGGCAGTAGACGATGGCGTCTTCGCCGGTGTCGGCGATCACATGGAACTCATGCGAGCCCGAGCCGCCGATGGCGCCGTTGTCGGCCGCCACGGCGCGGAATTCCAGGCCAAAGCGGCGGAAGATGCGCACGTAGGCGTCGTACATGTTCTCGTAGGACTTGCGCAGGCCGTCCGTGTCGCGGTCGAAGGAATAGGCATCCTTCATGGTGAACTCGCGCCCGCGCATGATGCCGAAGCGCGGCCGGCGCTCGTCGCGGAACTTGGTCTGGATCTGGTAGAAATTGACCGGCAGCTGCTTGTAGCTGCGGATTTCCGAGCGGGCGATGTCGGTCACTACCTCTTCCGAGGTCGGCTGGACCGCGAAGTCGCGCTCATGGCGGTCCTTCAGGCGCAGCAGCTCGGGGCCCATCTTGTCCCAGCGGCCGGTTTCCTGCCACAGCTCGGCCGGCTGGATCACCGGCATGGACAGCTCCACCGCGCCGGCGCGGTTCATTTCCTCGCGCACGATGTTCTCCACCTTGCGGATCACGCGCAGCCCGATCGGCATGTAGTTGTAGATGCCGGCGCCCAGCTTCTTGATCATGCCGGCGCGCATCATCAGCTTGTGCGAAACGATTTCCGCGTCGGCGGGCGCTTCCTTGAGGGTGGAAATGAAGAATTGCGAGGCTTTCATCCGTAATTTCTCTCTGGGCCGCCGGGCTCGGGAAAACCCGTCCCGGCAAAATCCGGGGGCCGGCGGCACTGAATTGTGGGCACGCGCCTGAAACTGCCCTTCCGCTCGGGGAAAACCAGCATCCCCCGGTCCGGGCCCGGCTGCGCGCTTCCTTTATAATCAGCGTAATTCTAAAGGATTCGAGGTGCAGTCATGCTCGATCGTGAAGGCTTTCGCCCGAACGTCGGCATCATCCTCCTCAACGCACGAAACGAGGTTTTCTGGGGCAAGCGAATCGGCGAACACTCCTGGCAGTTCCCGCAAGGTGGCATCAAGTACGGCGAAACGCCTGAACAGGCCATGTACCGCGAACTGCATGAGGAAATCGGCCTGCTTCCGGAGCACGTCAGGATCGTCGGTCGCACGCGCGACTGGCTGCGTTACGAGGTGCCGGACAAGTTCATCCGCCGCGAGATCCGCGGCCACTACAAGGGCCAGAAACAAATCTGGTTCCTGCTGCGCATGGCCGGCAGGGACTGTGATATCCATCTGCGTGCCACCGAGCACCCTGAATTCGACGCCTGGCGTTGGAGTCATTACTGGGTGCCGCTGGAGGCGGTGATCGAGTTCAAGCGCGATGTCTACCAGCTGGCGCTGACGGAGTTGTCACGCTTCCTGAACCGGCACGCGCGTGTGCCGCTGAGTCCCTATGGCACACACGGCACGCACGGCCCCCACGGCATGCATGGCCGGCATGGCGGGCCGCGCAGCCAGGCGCTCAGCCGCGCCCAGCAGGCGCAGCAGGCCGACGCCGACTGCAATGCCGAGGCCGCGCATGCGACCGAGCACGATTCACCGGCAACGCCGGTTTCCACCTCACGGAGCACTGATGACTAGTTTCACCGGCCTGGGCCGCCGCCGCGGCCTGACCGCTGCCGGCATGCTGATTGCCGCGGCCAGCCTTGCGCTGGCCGGCTGCAAGACCACCGGCAAGGAGATGGCGGAGGAAGAAAGCACCTGGCTCAACCCGTTCGCGCCCAAGACCTTTGATGAGGCCAAGGCGATGCTGCCGGCACCGCCTCAGGACGCCAACCTGATCCCGTTCTCGGTGTCGGGCACCGGCTCGCTGTCATTCGCGGTGGACGGCAAGTCGGTCTCGGTCGGCAAGGACAACGTGGTGCGCTACACGGTCGTCACCACCAGCCAGAGCGGCGCGCGCAACGTGACCTTCGAAGGCCTGCGCTGCGATGCGTTCGAGCGCAAGCTCTACGCCACGCTGCCCAAGGGCGCCACCGAGTGGGTGCCCAACAGCAGCGACTACGGCGAGACCTGGCACCGCATGGAGACTGGCGTGCGCAATGCCTATGCCGCCACGCTGGCGATCGATTTCTTCTGCGAGGGCCGTACCGTGGCCGGCACCGCCGACGCCATGGTGCGCGACCTGCAATCGCGAGCGCCGCGCAAGCGCTGAAGCGCGCGGCGTCGACATAAAAAACGGCGGGACTGCCTGGCAGCCCCGCCGTTTTTGTTTGCGCCCGGCCTGTACGCCCGTCAGACCAGCACCAGGTTGTCGCGATGGATCAGTTCGGGCTCGTTCAGGTGCCCCAGCACGGACTCGATCTCGGATGAGGGCTTGCGCGCGATCAGCCGCGCCTCGGCGCTGGAATAGTTGGTGATGCCGCGCGCCACCTCCTTGCCCTGCGCGTCGACGCACGCGATCACCTCGCCGCGGGCGAACTCGCCCTGCACTTCCGTCACGCCGATCGGCAACAGCGACTTGCCGCCGCTGGTGAGCTTCTCGACCGCGCCGTTGTCGATCACGACCCGGCCGCGCAGCTGCAGGTGGTCGGCCATCCATTGCTTGCGCGCCGTGAGCCGCCCGGTCGGCGCCAGCAGCTGGGTGCCGATGGCCTCGCCCGCGGCCAGGCGCTCCAGCACGTTGGCCTCGCGCCCGGAGGCGATGGTGGTATGGGCGCCGGACTTGGCTGCGCGCTTGGCCGCCAGGATCTTGGTCAGCATGCCGCCGCGCCCGATCGACGTGCCGGCGCCGCCGGCCATGGCTTCCAGCTCGGGGGTGCCGGCCAGGGCCTCGTCCACGAACTGCGCGGCCGGGTCCTTGCGCGGGTCGGCGGTGTACAGGCCGCGCTGGTCGGTCAGGATCACCAGCGCGTCGCCTTCGATCAGGTTGGTCACCAGCGCGCCCAGCGTGTCGTTGTCGCCGAACTTGATTTCGTCGGTGACCACGGTGTCGTTCTCGTTGATGATCGGCACCACGCCCAGGGACAGCAGCGTGAGCAGGGTCGAGCGGGCGTTGAGGTAGCGTTCGCGGTCGGCCAGGTCGGCGTGGGTCAGCAGCACCTGCGCGGTGCGGATGCCGTAGCGGCCGAACTGGCTTTCATAGACCTGCGCCAGGCCCATCTGGCCGACGGCGGCGGCGGCCTGCAGCTCATGGATTTCCTTCGGGCGGCGCACCCAGCCCAGGCGCTGCATGCCTTCGGCGATGGCGCCGGAGCTGACCAGCACCACTTCCTTGCCGGCCACGCGCAGCTTGGCGATCTGGGCCGCCCAGCGGGCGATGGCGTCGTGGTCCAGCCCCTTGCCGTCGTTGGTGACCAGGCTGGAGCCGACTTTGACGACGATGCGCTTTGCCTGCGCGATGACCGATTGCATGACGGGAATCCTGTCTCCCGGGCAGCCGGCGGCGGGCGCCGCGCCCGAATTGTCCGTGGGTATTCTTCTGTGGTGGGGCACCAGCGGCGGCCCCGGCTTATGCCTCGCCCTGCCCCTGGTCGACGTTGTGCAGGCGCTCGTCCAGCCGGATGTCCGGCTCGGCCAGCGCCGCGGCTTCTTCGGCCTTGATCGCCTGCAGGTGGTCCTTGATCGCGTAGATCAGCTCGCGGCAGCCTTCGCCGGTCAGCGCCGAAATCTGGAACACCGGCCCCTTCCACTTGTAGCGCTTGATGAAATCCTTCACGCGGGCCGCGCGCTCGTCCTCGGGAACCACGTCGAGCTTGTTCAGCACCAGCCAGCGCGGCTTGTCGTACAGGGTTTCGTCGTACTTCTTCAGCTCGTTGACGATGGCCTTGGCCTCGGCCACCGGGTCGACTGCCTCGTCGAACGGCGCCAGGTCGACAATATGCAGCAGCAGGCCGGTGCGCTGCAGGTGGCGCAGGAACTGGTGACCCAGGCCCGCGCCTTCGGCGGCGCCTTCGATCAGGCCGGGAATGTCGGCGACCACGAACGATTGCTCGTGGTCCACGCGCACCACGCCCAGGTTCGGGTGCAGGGTAGTGAACGGATAGTCCGCCACCTTCGGGCGCGCGTTGGAGATATGCGAGATAAAGGTCGACTTGCCGGCGTTGGGCATGCCCAGCAGGCCGACGTCGGCCAGCACCTTGAGCTCGAGCTTGAGCATGCGGCGCTCGCCCGGCTTGCCGTCCACCTGCTGGCGCGGCGCGCGGTTGGTACTGGACTTGAAATGCAGGTTGCCCCAGCCGCCCATGCCGCCTTCGGCCAGGCACACGCGCTGGCCGTGCTCGGTCAGGTCGGCGATGACTTCGCCGGTGTCCATGTCGGTGATCAGCGTGCCCACCGGCATGCGCAGCGTGATGTCCTCACCCGCCGCGCCGTAGCAGTCGGAGCCGCGGCCGTTCTCGCCGTTGCGGGCAACGTGCTTCCTGGCGTAGCGGAAGTCGATCAGCGTATTGATATTGCGGTCCGCCACGGCGAACACGCTGCCGCCGCGGCCGCCATCGCCACCATCCGGGCCGCCGAAGGGCACAAACTTCTCGCGCCGGAACGAGGCGCTGCCATTGCCGCCGTTGCCGGCGATGGCTTCGATTCGGGCTTCGTCTATGAACTTCATGATGATGGGTTTCCGTGATGGATCGGCGGATCAGCGGCTGGAAGCCTCCGACCGGGCTGGCGAACTGACATTGTCGCCAGAAAAGAAAAGGCCCCGCAAGCGTTGCGGGGCCTTCATCCTGCAAAGGCTGTTATCAGGCCGCCGGAACGACGCTGACTTGCTGCTTCTTGGCAGGGCCCTTGACGGCGAACTGCACGTGGCCGTCCACCAGGGCAAACAGCGTGTGGTCCTTGCCCACGCCGACGTTGTCGCCGGCATGCACGCGGGTACCGCGTTGGCGGATGATGATGCCGCCGGCGTTGATGGCCTGGCCACCAAACACCTTCACGCCCAGACGCTTCGATTCGGAATCACGGCCGTTCCGCGTGGAACCGCCGCCTTTTTTCTGTGCCATGTCTTACTCCTGTCGCTTTACCTGGTTACGCTCGATCGATCAGGCAACGATCGCTTCGATGCGCAGTTCGGTGTAATTCTGACGATGGCCCTGACGCTTCTGGTAGTGCTTGCGACGGCGCATCTTGAAGATCTTCACTTTGTCGTGACGACCTTGGGAGATAACGGTAGCCTTGACGGAAGCCCCGCTAACCAGCGGCGTACCAAACTTGATTTGGTCGCCGGCGCCCACTGCGAGCACCTGGTCGAGCGTGATTTCTGCGCCAATGTCTGCCGGTATCTGTTCTACTTTCAGTTTTTCGCCAGCAGCAACCTTGTATTGCTTGCCGCCGGTTTTTACGACCGCGTACATTGTCGAACCTCTCGGATGTGAATAAAACGCCGTATGCCGGCACTGGCGCGCCCTGCGCGGCCGGTCAATTGCACGGCCTGGCGCCTGGGCGGGCTCAATGCGGCCCGGTTATCTCCCGCCGGTCAGAACCCGCAAAGCGAGCGCAGCTACCGGAGGAAACCGAGAATTATAAATGAGATCCGGGAAAAGGGCAAAGAAAACAGGCACATAGCCTGTGTGCGGCGGCATCGCCACAATGCAACCGCGCCCTGGCTCAGGTCAGGTCGGCGAGCAGGAATCCCGCCAGTGCCGCAAACGCCACCCAAAGGGCGGTGCGGCGCAGGTGGCGACGAGGCACGGGCTTGTTCATGGCTGCATTATAGTTGCGCGCCTTGCGAACACCCTGAGCGCATACCCTGAGCGCGAATCTTTAGAAGCGCGCCATACGTGGAACGCCACGCGCATCGCATATAATCGTCCGGTTTTGCGTAACGGTGATCATCTTGTCCCAGCCTTCCGCCACTGCCTTGCTTGCCCCGGTCGCTGCAGACATGCGCGCGGTCGATGCTGTTATCCGCCAGCGGCTGTCTTCTGAAGTCCCCCTGATCGAGCAGATCGGCGAATACATCATCGGTGCCGGCGGCAAGCGCCTGCGCCCGGTGATCCTGCTGCTGACAGCGCGCGCGATGGGCTACGACGGCAACCGCCACCATGAGCTGGCCGCCGTGGTGGAGTTCATCCACACCGCCACCCTGCTGCACGACGACGTGGTCGACGAGTCCGAGCTGCGGCGCGGGCGCGATACCGCCAATGCCGTGTTCGGCAACGCCGCCAGCGTGCTGGTGGGCGACTTCCTCTATTCGCGCGCGTTCCAGATGATGGTCGATGCCGGCAGCATGCGCATCATGGAGATCCTGTCCAACGCGACCAACGTGATCGCCGAGGGCGAGGTCCTGCAGCTGCTGAACATGCACGACCCCGACGTCACCGTCGAGCGCTACCTGCAGGTGATCCGCTACAAGACCGCCAAGCTGTTCGAGGCCGCGGCGCAACTCGGCGCCGTGCTGGCCGGCGCCGACGCCCGGATGGAAGAAGCGGCGGCAGAGTATGGCCGCCGCATCGGCACCGCCTTCCAGCTGATCGACGACATGCTGGACTACACCGCCAGCGCCGAGCAGATGGGCAAGAACGCCGGCGACGACCTGCGCGAAGGCAAGCCCACCCTGCCCCTGCTGCACCTGCTGGAACACGGCACGCCCGAGCAGCGCCAGCTCGCGCGCGACGCCATCGTGCAAGGCGGCACCGAGCATTTCGATGCCGTGTTTGCCGCGATCCACGCCAGTGGCGCGCTGGACGTCACCTTCGAAGCCGCGCGGCGCGAGGCTGAAGCCGCCGAACAGGCGGCACGGCAGTTCCCGCCGTCGGAACTGAAGGAAACCCTGATCCAGCTCTGCGCGTTCTCATTGCAACGGCAGTCCTGACGCAACCGCGGGGAAGGCAGCGGAAGCGGGCAGAACGGCGATTTTCCTCGCCCTCTTCCATTCCCCAAAAAACGCTGCTAAACTTACGTTCTTTGCTGCAGACGGTCAGACGTTTGCCAGCAAACCAAATCGGGGTGTAGCTTAGCCTGGTAGAGCGCTACGTTCGGGACGTAGAGGCCGGAGGTTCGAATCCTCTCACCCCGACCAGATTTAAAAGGCCGAATCAACGTCAGTTGGTTCGGCCTTTTGTCTTTCTGCCCCCCCCTCCCCGATCCTCCGGCAACTCATCCCTTGATCGCCTTGCGCTGACGCTTGAATGCCTCCAGGTCGGCCGCGGAAAACAGCTGGCTACGACCCACTACTGCATGGGGCGCGAGCTTGCCGTCGCGCACCAGCCGCCGGAAGGTGGCAATTGAAACTTCGAGGTATTCGGCCGCCTCCGCGGCGGTGAAATCTGCTTCCGCGAGGTGGCCAAAGACTTCCTCGTGCGAGAAGTCCTCGTCCTTGAAAGCCTGCTCGCCCACCAGCGTGAAAAACTTGATGCGCTCCTGCGCGGGCATCTTGCTGACGGCCTTCATCAGGTCTTCTGCGGTCATGATGGTCATCCCTTTCTCTCTTCATCCTCGATCGCCAGGTGCAGCGGCTTGTGCGCCTTCTTGATGAACTGCATGAAGGGCTTCCTGCAAATTGGCATCACGCAGTGTTATGCACGCACTTTTGATTCTATATCGGATCAAAAATGACGTGGCGTCTCCCGTTGGGAAAAGGCCAAGGCAAACATGGGCGGGGACAGGGACTCCTCTCAAAAGGGCACCTGTCCCGCGCGCAAGGAAGCTGCCTGAAACGCCGCTTCTTCCCCGCGCAAGTAGGGTTGCGCCCGTGTCGCGCAAACGCCAACACCGCGCCCGCGCCGGCTTTACAAAAAGTGACCCCGGCGGCAAACTGCCCCGATCCGGGGACGTGGGTCCGTCCGCCCCCGCCTGCGTGGCATCCGCCACCGCCTAACCGCACCGCACAGCGCACCTGCCATGACACTCGGTCTTGCCCTGGCCCAGAGCCGGCGTATCGCGCCCGCCCTGCTTGCTCAGCTGGAGCAGGCCGCGCGTGAAAAGCAGTCGCAGCTGATCGACGAGATCGTCGGCAGCGGCACCATGAGCGCGCACGACCTGGCGCTGTTTGCCGCGGACAAATACCAGCTGCCGCTGCTGGACCTGGCCCAGTACAACCTGAACAAGGTGCCGCCGGCACTGGCCGGCAACCGTGAATTCCACGCGCACCGGCTGCTGCCGCTGGGCCGGCGCGAGAACCGGCTGGTGCTGGCGATGTCCGACCCGTCCAACCAGGCCGGGCTGGATGCGATCAAGGAAAAGTACAAGCTGCCGGTCGAAGCGGTGGTGGTCGAGCACGACAAGCTGATGAAGCACGTGCGCTCCGCCGGCGAGGCCCTGGGCACGCTGAAGAACATCTCGCCGGTGCAGGCCGAGCGCAAGATGATCGAATACGATCCGGTGGCCGCGGCCGGCAACCAGCGCAACCGCACCACCGCCGACAATATCGACGACGCCCCGGTGGTGCGCTTCCTGCAGAAGCTGCTGACCGAGGCCTTCCATCGCGGCGCGTCCGACCTGCACTTCGAGCCGTTCGAGACTTTCTACCGCGTCCGCTTCCGCGTGGACGGGGTGCTGCAGGAGGTCGCGCGCCCACCGCTGGATATCCGCGACAAGATCGCCACCCGCATCAAGGTGCTGTCGCGCCTGGATATTTCTGAAAAGCGCGTGCCGCAGGACGGCCGCATGAAGCTGCTGATTGCCCTGCCCAAGGACAAGGACGCCAAGGAGACGGTCGAGCGGGCAGTGGATTTCCGCGTGTCGACGCTGCCGACGCTGTTCGGCGAGAAGATCGTGATGCGGATCCTGGAATCTTCGTCCGACAAGCTCGACATCGACCAGCTCGGCTATGAGCCCGAGCAGAAGGCGCTGCTGCTGGACGTGATCAAGCGCCCCTATGGCATGGTGCTGGTGACCGGCCCCACCGGCAGCGGCAAGACGGTGTCGCTGTACACCTTCCTGAACCTGCTGAACCAGGGCGACATCAATATCTCCACCGCGGAAGACCCGGCCGAAATCCAGCTGCCCGGCATCAACCAGGTCAACGTCAACGACAAGGCGGGCCTGACCTTTGCCGCGGCCCTGCGTTCGTTCCTGCGGCAGGATCCGGACATCATCATGGTCGGCGAAATCCGCGACCTGGAAACCGCCGACATCTCGATCAAGGCCGCGCAGACCGGCCACCTGGTGTTGTCGACGCTGCACACCAACGATGCGCCGACCACGCTGACGCGGTTGATGAACATGGGCGTGGCGGCCTTCAATATTGCCTCGAGCGTGCTGATGATCACCGCGCAGCGGCTGGCGCGGCGGCTGTGCACCTGCAAGCGCGAGGGCGAGATCCCGCGCGAGGCGCTGCTGGAGGCGGGCTTCCGCGAACAAGACCTGGACGGCAGCTGGCAGCCCTACCACCCGGTCGGCTGCGAGCGCTGCAACGGCACCGGCTACAAGGGCCGCTGCGGCATCTACCAGGTCATGCCGATCACCGAGGCCATGCAGGAGATCATCCTGACGCATGGAACGGCATTGCAGATCGCCGAGCAGGCGCGCAAGGACGGCGTGCTATCGTTGCGCGAAGCGGGGCTGCTGAAGGTGAGGCAGGGCGTCACGTCACTCGAAGAAGTGCTGGCGACTACGAATACTTAGGGAAGCAGGACAAACGTAAATACAAGACGCAGAACAAGCGTCATTTACATCGGGGGTCAATATCATGGCGACGCGTGCACCAGCGGCGAGCGCCCGGACGGCGGCACCGTCACGGGCGAAATCAGGGAAGGGGCGCAAGGCACCCACCCAGTATATCTTTGAGTGGGAAGGCAAGGACCGCAAGGGCAAGACCTTCACCGGCGAGCTGCGCGCCGAGAACCAGGCCGAGGTCACCGCCACGCTGCGCAAGCAGGGCCTGACCATCGTCAAGCTGAAGAAGCGCAAGGCCGCGCGCGGGCGCAAGATCACCGAGAAGGACATCGCCTACTTCACCCGGCAGCTGTCGACCATGCTCAAGGCCGGCATTCCGCTGCTGCAATCGATCGACATCATCGCGCGTGGCCACGTGAACCCCAACTTCACCCAGCTGCTGTCCGACATCCGCTTCGACATCGAGGCCGGCAGCAGCATGGCCGCGGCATTCCGGCGCCATCCGAAGTACTTCGATACGCTGTACTGCAACCTGATCGATGCCGGCGAACAGGGCGGTATCCTGGATTCGCTGCTGGAGCGCCTGTCGCTCTACATGGAAAAGACCATCGCGCTGAAAGGCCAGATCAAGTCGGCGATGATCTACCCGATCGCGGTGCTGACGGTGGCCTTTGCCGTGACCGTGATCCTGATGCTGTTCGTGATCCCGGCGTTCAAGGGCGTGTTCTCCAGCTTCGGCGCCAACCTGCCGGCGCCGACGCTGCTGGTGATCGCCATCTCGGACTTCTTTGTCCAGTACTGGTACCTGGTGATCGGGGCGCCGGTGGCCGGCATCTCCTTCTACCTGCGCGCGCTGAAGAAATCGGAGAAGGTGCAGCGCGCCACCGACCGCGCGCTGCTGAAGCTGCCGATCTTCGGCAGCCTGTTCCGCAAGGCCGTGATCGCGCGCTGGACCCGCACGCTGGCCACCATGTTCGCCGCCGGCACGCCGCTGGTGGAGTCAATGGAGTCCGTGGCCGGCGCGGCCGGCAACTGGGTCTACTACGACGCCACGCGCGAGATCGAGCAATCGGTGCGCATCGGCACCAGCCTGACCAACGCGATGCAGGCCACCCATGTGTTCGACAACATGGTGCTGCAGATGACGCAGATCGGTGAGGAGTCCGGCGCGCTGGACAACATGCTGCTGAAGGTGGCGGAGTTCTACGAGCGCGAGGTCGACGATGCCGTGGCCGCGATCTCCAGCCTGATCGAGCCGCTGATCATCGTGGTGCTGGGTGTGCTGATCGGCGGCATGGTGGTGGCGATGTACCTGCCGATCTTCAAGCTGGGACAGGTGGTGTAAGCGATGTTGTCTTCGTGGTCTGCTTCCCCCTACCCTTCGTCGGCCTCCACCGGCGGCGCGCCGCTGGTGGAGGCACTGGCGGCGTTGCCGCCCGCCTTCCTGGTGGCGGCCGCCGCGCTGCTCGGGCTGGTGGTCGGCAGCTTCCTCAATGTGGTCATCCACCGGATGCCGCGCATGATGGAGCGCGACGAGGCCAACTATATCGCCGAGCTGCGCGGCGACCCGCTGCCCTACCCCGGCCGCTACAACCTGATGGTGCCGCGCTCGGCCTGCCCGCATTGCGGCCACGCGATTGCGCCGTGGGAGAACGTGCCGGTGCTGAGCTACCTGTTCCTGCGCGGGCGCTGCTCGGCGTGCCAGGCGCCGATCAGTGTGCGCTATCCGCTGGTCGAGCTGGCCTGTGGCGTGCTGAGCGCGCTGGCGGCGTGGCGCTTCGGCCCCGGCGGACAGGCCCTGGCCGCGCTGGTGCTGGTGTGGGCGCTGCTGGCGCTGACCATGATCGATGCCGATACGCAACTGCTGCCGGACCAGATCACCCTGCCGCTGTTGTGGCTGGGCCTGCTGCTGAACCTGGGCGGCGTGTTCGTGACGCTGCCCGACGCCGTGATCGGCGCGGCTGCCGGCTACCTGGTGCTGTGGACGGCCTACTGGCTGTTCCGGCTGGTGCGCGGCAAGGAAGGCATGGGCTTTGGCGACTTCAAGCTGATGGCGGCGCTGGGCGCCTGGCTCGGCTGGCAGGCGCTGCCGGCGCTGGTGCTGCTGTCGTCGGTGGTCGGCGTGCTGTTCGGGCTGGCCAATATCGCGCTGCGCCGGCAGGAACGCGACACGCCCTTCCCGTTCGGGCCCTTCATCGCGCTCGCCGGCGTGGTGGTGCTGCTGTTCGGCCCCGGCGTGCTGCCGCTGTTTGCATGGCCATGACGGTGTCCGACGATCTCCGCTGAAGCTGGTATCGTTGCGGCAACATCGTCAACAGAGCCTCACATGCTGGAAATCGGACTGACCGGCGGCATCGGCAGCGGCAAGACCCGCGTGGCCGACATGTTTGCCGCGCGCGGTGCCGCGATCATCGACACCGACCTGCTCGCGCACGAGATCACCGCCCCAGGCGGGCGCGCCATCCCGGCGCTGGTCGAGGCCTTCGGCCCGGCCTGCCTGCGTCCCGACGGCGCCATGGACCGCGACGCGATGCGCGCACTGGTGTTTGCCGACCCCGCAGCCAAGGCGCGGCTTGAAGCGATCACCCACCCGCTGATCCGTGCACTGACCACCGAGCGCGCCCACGCGATCCGCGATGCCGGCGACCATCCCTACCTGATCTACGTGGTGCCGCTGCTGGTGGAATCGGGCTCATGGCGCGAGCGCGTGGGCCGCGTGCTGGTGGTGGACTGCACCGAGGCCACCCAGGTGGCGCGCGTGATGTCGCGCAACGGCTTCAGCCGCGAGCAGGTGCAGGCCATCATGGCCAGACAGGCCACCCGCGCCGAGCGCCTGGCATGTGCCGACGACGTCATCGACAACGACGGTCCGGTGGAGGCGCTGGTGGACCAGGTCGACCGGCTCGACCGCTACTATCGTGAACTGTCGGCGGCGGCCAGGGTCCATCCATAACGCGCAACCCGGCGCGCCAGCGCATGGCATCATGCACGCGACATTGTCCTCGGCCCGTGTCTCGCATAGAATGCGCTGGAATATGCGGGGAAATCACCGCATACTGGCGGCAACCGCCCGCCATATATCGCCCCTTCCGGCATTTCCCGGGCCTCATTCTGCACCGGGCCTCATTCTGCACCGGGCCGCTCCTGAAAGCGCCCGACGCCCTGCACGGACATTGCACTTGATTCTGTACGAATACCCTTTCAACGAACGCATCAGGACACTCCTGCGCCTGGAGGACCTGTTCGATCGGCTGGAATACTTTCTCGGCCAGGATCATGCCCACCAGCACCATGTCGCGCTGACCACGCTGTTCGAGATCATCGACGTCGCCGGCCGCGCCGACCTCAAGACCGACCTGATCAAGGAACTGGAACGCCAGCGCCAGGCACTGGCGCCGCTGCGCGCCAGCCCGCAGATCGACCAGGAGGCGCTGGACGCCGTCATCGGCGAGATCGAGCAAGGCATCGCCATGCTCAACCAGACCGTGGGCAAGGCCGGCCAGCTGCTGGCCGACAACGAGTGGCTGACCAGCATCCGCAGCCGCGCGATCATCCCCGGCGGCACCTGCGAGTTCGACCTGCCGGCCTACTATGCCTGGCAGCACCGCCCCGCCGAAGACCGCCGCGCCGATATCCTGAAGTGGGTACGTCCGCTGCTGTCGCTGCGCATGGGCACCACCATCGTGCTGCGCCTGCTGCGCGAAGCCGGCCAGAGCGGCAAGGTGATCGCCACCGGCGGCAGCTACCAGCAAATGCTGTCCGGACGCAGCTACCAGCTGATGCAGGTCTACCTGGATGACTCGCTGCTGGCCTTCATCCCCGAGATGAGCGCCAACAAGTACATGCTGTGGGTGCGCTTCACGCAGCAGGACGGCGACCTGCGCCCACGCTCGGTCGATGCGGATATCCCGTTCCTGCTGAAACTCTGCAATTTCTGAAGCCTGCGCTGAACGCTATGCCTGCTGTCGTCAAATGCCCCACCTGCGGCACCGAGGTGGCCTGGGTGCCCGACAACAAATTCCGCCCCTTCTGTTCCGAGCGCTGCAAGCAGATCGATCTCGGCGCCTGGGCGTCCGAGAAATACGTGATCGGCGGCAAGCCGGGCGAGACCTCCGCCGACCAGACTGAAGACGAGGACGACTGAAGCGCCCTCGCCTTCAGCGTCCCTCGCGGTTCAGTGCGCCGCCGCCAGCACGCGGCGGTAGAAGCCCACGCATACCAGCGCGAACACCGCCAGGCCCAGCCACTGCGCGGTCGCTTCAAACCCGGGCCCGGCCAGCGCCAGTGGCGCATCCCTGCCCGACAGGCCGATTACCGCGGCCAGCATCACGCCGACCAGGCTTTCCCCCACGATCAGGCCCGAGGCCAGCAGCGTGCCGCGCCGCTCGGCATGTTCCAGCGCCAGCTTGACGTCGTCGCCGCGCGCGCTGGCGCGGCGGCGCTCGCTGCGCAGCAGGAGCCACGACAGCACCGCGCCGACCACCAGCGCCGAGCTGATGGTCGGCGGCAGGTAGATGCCGATGCCCACCGCCAGCACCGGCAGCCGCGCCGCGCCGCGGCGGCGGCGCAGCACCTCGTCGATGGCGATCAGCACCACGCCCAGCCCGATGCCGATCAGGATCATGGTCCAGTTGAGCTGGCGGGTGAAGATGCCGGTGGCGATCGCGGTCATCAGCGTCGCCTGCGGCGCGGCCAGCGCCTGGTTGGGGTCCATGTCCGCACGCGGCAGCGCGCCGGCGAAGCCATAGGCGCTGTAGAGCAGGTCCAGCACCGGCGGAATCACCGCCGCGCCTACCGCGCAGCCGATCAGCAGCGCCACCTGCTGGCGCCACGGCGTGGCACCGACCAGCCAGCCGGTCTTCAGGTCCTGCAGGTTGTCGTTGGCGATCGAGGCGACCGCCACCACCGCCGAGGTGGTGAAGATCGCCAGCGCAATCGCGAAGTTTCTGCCCTCGGGCGTGGCCAGCAGCCCGTCGGCCTTGCCCGCCAGCAGGATCAGCAGCGACACCAGGATCACCGCGATGATGCCGATGCCCGAGATCGGGCTGGCCGACGAGCCCACCAGCCCGGCCATGTAGCCACACGCCGCCGCCACCAGAAAGCCGAAGATAAAGGCGAACACCACCGCGTAGATCACCAGGCGCCAGCGTGCGCCGCCATCGAGTGGCGCCGGCGCGAGGAACCAGGCGAATACCGTCACCAGCACCGCCAGCAGCCCCAGCATCACCAGCCCGATCCATCTGGCCGGCATGTCCTGCTGCGTGCGCGGCATCTTGCCCTGCCCCGCCGGCCCGCCCTGCAGCGCGCCGAACGAGGCGCGGATGCCGTACAGCATCGGCCCGGCCAGCGACAGCAGCGTCCAGATCGCGGCAATGCCGATGGTGCCGGCACCGATGAAGCGCGCCTGCTGGCTCCACACCATGACGCCGAAGGCCGACAGCGTGGCGCCGTCCGGGCGCGGCGTGATGGCCGTCAGCCACGGCACCGCGACGCCCCAGGTCAGCACCAGCCCGAGCAGCATGGCCAGCCCGCCGACGATTCCGACCAGGTAGCCCGCGCCCACCAGCGCCAGCGAGAACCCCATCGACAGCCGCACCACCGAGGCCCCGGCCGACAGCCAGAAGTTGGCGCCCTCGGCCAGCAGGCGCAGCCCGCCGGCGGCAAAGCTGAACAGCCCCGCCACCAGGCCGCCGGCCATCAGGTCGGCCAGGCCGGTCGCCTGGGGCTTCTGCCCCGGCGCGGCCTGGTCTGGCGCGGCGCTGCCCACGCGCAGGATTTCCGCCGCGGCCACGCCCTCCGGGTAGGGCAGCTCGCTCTGCACCACCATCGCGTGGCGCAGCGGGATGCTGAACAGCACGCCCAGCATGCCGCCGGCCGCGCAGATCGCCAGCGTCTGCCAGAACGGGAAGCCCTGCCAGTGGCCCAGCATGACCAGGCCCGGCAGGATAAAGATGATCGACGACAGGGTGCCCGCGGCCGAGGCCTGCGTCTGCACCATGTTGTTTTCCAGGATGTTGGCGCCGGGGAAGAGCCGCAGCACGGCCATCGAGATCACGGCCGCCGGGATCGCCGACGAGAAGGTCAGGCCGACCTTCAGGCCCAGGTAGATGTTGGAGGCGGTGAACACGACCGTGATCAGCGCACCGAGGATGATGCCGCGCAGGGTCAGTTCAGGCAGGGAAACGTCGTCGGCGATACGATCGACACGTAGCATGCAGGTTCCTTTCCTGTGGATCAGGGCCTGGTCAGGCCCTGGCGGCGCGCAAGCGGGCGCCGCGGCCGCTTGCCCGACAGCGGGAAGGCAGGGTCAGCCGTTGCCCGATTCCTCGGCCAGCCACTCCACCACGGGAATGGTGGCCGGCAGCAGCGGCCCCACCGTCACCGGCGTGCGCTGCCACGAGAAGGCCTGGCCTTCGCGGCCGACGGGGTCGCCCCGCCAGTCGGTGACCTTGCAGAAATACAGCCGCACATAGGCGTGCGGATAGTCATGTTCCAGAATGTGCCAACGCTCGCATTGCGTTACATCAAGGCCCAGCTCTTCATGGAGTTCTCTGGCCAGTGCTGCCTCCACCGACTCACCGGGCTCCAGCTTGCCGCCGGGGAATTCCCAATAGCCCTCGTAGGGCTTGCCGGCCGGGCGCTGCGCCAGCAGGAAGCGTCCGTCGGGCTGCACCAGCACGCCGACCGCCACCTCGGTCACCTTGCGCGGCGGGTTGGCGCCGGTCTGCGCGGGGTTCTGCGTGGCCGCGCTCATGCCTTGGCGTCTCCGGCGACATCGGCAATATAGGGCTTGCCATGCTTGCCGCCCCAATCGCGCGCAAACTGCCAGGCCACGCGGCCCGAGCGCGAGCCGCGCTCCAGCGCCCACACCAGCGCGTCACCGCGCGCCGCGGCGATGTCCTCGTCGGTGCAGCCAAAGTGCCTGAGCCAGTGGCCGACAATGGCCAGATATTCGTCCTGCTTGGGCGGGTAGAACGACAGCCACAGCCCGAAGCGCTCGGACAGCGAGATCTTCTCTTCCACCACTTCGCCGGGATGGATCTCGCCATCGTCGGTGTGGCGGTAGGTCTCGTTGTCCTTCATGTACTCCGGCAGCAGGTGCCGGCGGTTGGAGGTGGCGTAGATCAGCACGTTGTCCGACTGCGCCGCCACCGAGCCGTCCAGCGCCGACTTGAGCGACTTGTAGCCCGACTCGCCCTCTTCGAACGACAGGTCGTCGCAGAAGATCACGAAGCGCTCGGGGCGCTGCGCAACCAGCTCGACGATATCGCCGAGGTCGCCCAGGTCATCCTTGTCCACCTCAACCAGCCGCAGCCCGTCCCTGACGAAGGCATTGAGGCAGGCCTTGATCAGCGACGACTTGCCGGTGCCGCGCGCGCCGGTCAGCAGCACATTGTTGGCCGGCAGCTTGCTCACGAACTGGCGCGTGTTGGCGACGATGGCATCCTTCTGGCGCTCGATGTTCTTCAGGTCGTCCAGGTGGATCGGCGGCAGCTGGCGCACCGGCTGCAGGTAGCCGATATTGCCGAACAGGCTCTGCCGCTTGCGCCAGCGGAACGCCACGGCCTCCTGCCAGTCGGCGTCGCTCAGTTGCGGCGGCAGCCATTGTTCGAGTCGGGCAAGGAAGTTGTCGAGGCGGGCGGCGAGGTCAGACATGGCAGGGGCGCGCTAGGGGCGCGGTATCGGCTGGCAGGGGAATCGATGCCCTTCCCGCATGCACGGGAAGGACGGAAAGCTCAGGAGCGGTAGTCGGCGTTGATCGACACGTAGTCGTGCGACAGGTCGCAGGTCCAGACCGTCGCTTCGGCCTTGCCGCGGCCGAGCGCGATGCGCACGGTGATCTCGGCCTGCTTCATCACGCGCTGGCCGTCTTCCTCGCGGTAGTCGGGGTTGCGGCCGCCGTCGCGGGCCACCCAGACATCGTCCAGCCACAGGTTGACGCTGCCGACGTCGAGGTCATCGACGCCGGCGTAGCCGACCGCGGCCAGGATGCGGCCCAGGTTGGGGTCCGACGCATAGAACGCGGTCTTGACCAGCGGCGAATGCGCCACCGCATAGGCGATCTGGCGGCACTCGGCCACGTCCTTGCCGCCTTCGACGCGGATGGTCATCAGCTTGGTGGCGCCTTCGCCGTCGCGCACGATCATCTGCGCCAGTTCCTGCGCCAGCGCGGTCACCGCGTCGCGCAGCGCCTCGAAGGCCGGGCCTTCGGCGCGCTCGACCACGGCGCCCGACTTGCCCGTGGCGATCAGCACGAACGAGTCGTTGGTCGAGGTATCGCCGTCGATGGTGATGCTGTTGAACGAATGGTCGGCGGCGTAGGAGACCAGCGCCTGCAGCACCGGCTGGGCCACGGCGGCGTCCATGGCGATAAAGCCGAGCATGGTCGCCATGTTCGGGCGGATCATGCCGGCGCCCTTGCTGATGCCCGACAGCGTCACGGTCTTGCCGTCGATCTGCACCGTGCGCGATGCGGCCTTGGGCTGCGTGTCGGTGGTCATGATGGCTTCGGCGGCGGCCAGCCAGTTGTCCGGCTTCGCGTTGGCGATGGCGGCGGGCAGGCCGGCCACCAGGCGGTCGACCGGCAGCGGCTCCAGGATCACGCCGGTCGAGAACGGCAGCACCTGCTCGGCGGCGATGCCCAGTTGCGCTGCCAGCGCGTCGCAGCTGGCGCGGGCACTGGCCAGGCCCGGTTCGCCGGTGCCGGCGTTGGCATTGCCGGTGTTGACCACCAGCGCGCGGATGCCCTTGCCAGCGGCCAGGTGCTCGCGGCAGACCTGCACCGGCGCCGCGCAGAAGCGGTTGCTGGTGAAGACGCCGGCCACGGTGCTGCCTTCGGCCACGCGCACCACCAGCACGTCCTTGCGGTTGGCCTTGCGGATGCCCGCCTCGGCCCAGCCCAGCTCCACGCCGGCGACGGATTTCAGGTTCTCTGCCTGGGGCAGCGGAAGATTGACGGGCATGTGGACTCCTCGTTCCTGCTTGCGTTATCTGCTTGCGGCTTCTGCTCGCAACTTGCTTGTCATCAGACGAACATGCCCGCGGAGGGCGGGCATGTCGTTTCCTTGCGCGTCACTCCCCAGACAGCGGGAACGACGTCATGCCGGGTACCCGGCCGGGCTCAGTTCAGCTGAGCCTGCCGTGGCACTGCTTGAACTTCTTGCCCGAGCCGCACGGGCACGGATCGTTGCGGCCGACCTTGGGCATGCCCGCCAGCGCCAGCTCGGCGGCGGCCATGGCCGCACCGGTGCGCGGCGACGGCGCTTCCTCGACCGGCTCGCGCCCTTCGGCGAACTCGTCGTGCTTGTACTGGATGTTCTCCAGGTGCGACAGGCCTTCCTCGATCTCTTCCGAAGCCTGCTCCAGCTCTTCCGGCGACTGGATCTGCACGTTGAAGGTCACGCGCGTGACTTCGTTCTTGATCAGGTCCAGCAGGCGCGCGAACAGCTCGAACGACTCGCGCTTGTATTCCTGCTTGGGATCCTTCTGCGCATAGCCGCGCAGGTGGATGCCCTGGCGCAGGTGGTCCAGCGCGGCCAGGTGCTCGCGCCAGTGCGTGTCGATGCTCTGCAGCATGACCGAGCGCTCGAAGCCGGCGAACGACTCGCGGCCGACCATCGCGACCTTGCCATCGTAGCGCTCCGCGGCCGCCTTCATGATCAGGTTGAGCAGCTCTTCGTCCTCGATGCTCTGCGCGCCCTCGATGGTCTGCGCCAGCGGCACTTCCAGGCCCCAGTCCTCGCGCAGGCGCGTTTCCAGGCCGGAGATGTTCCACTGCTCTTCCATGGTGTCGGCCGGCACGTGGTCGCGGAACAGCTCAACCAGCACGCTCTCGCGCAGGTTGGTCACCATGTCGCCGACATCCTGGGCTTCCAGCACGTCGTTGCGCAGCTTGTAGATTTCCTTGCGCTGGTCGTTGGCGACGTCGTCGTACTGCAGCAGCTGCTTGCGGATGTCGAAGTTGCGGCCTTCGACCTTGCGCTGCGCCGATTCGATCGAGCGCGTGACGATGCCGGCTTCGATCGGCTCGCCCTCGGGCATCTTCAGGCGTTCCATGATGGCGCGCACGCGGTCGCCGGCGAAGATGCGCAGCAGCTGGTCGTCCAGCGACAGGTAGAAGCGCGACGAACCCGGGTCGCCCTGGCGGCCGGCACGGCCGCGCAGCTGGTTGTCGATACGGCGCGACTCATGGCGCTCGGTGCCGACGATATGCAGGCCGCCGGCGGCCTTGACCTGCTCGTGCAGCGAATGCCACTCATCCTCGAGCTGCTTGATGCGTGCGGCCTTCTCGGCGTCGGACAGGTTCGGGTCCGCCTCGATAAAGCCGGATTGCTTCTCCACATTGCCGCCCAGCACGATGTCGGTACCGCGGCCGGCCATGTTGGTGGCAATGGTGATCATCTTGGGGCGGCCGGCCTGGGCCACGATCTCGGCTTCGCGCGCGTGCTGCTTGGCGTTGAGCACCTGGTGCGGCAGTTGCTCGCGATCGAGCAGGCCCGACAGGTATTCCGAGGTCTCGATCGAGGTGGTGCCCACCAGCACTGGCTGGCCACGCTCGTAGCAGTCGCGGATATCGCGCACCACGGCGTCGTAGCGCTCCTTGCCGGTCTTGTAGATCTGGTCCTGCTGGTCCTTGCGCTGGGCCGGGCGGTTGGTCGGGATCACCACCACTTCCAGGCCGTAGATCTCCTGGAACTCATACGCTTCGGTGTCAGCCGTGCCGGTCATGCCGGCCAGCTTGTTGTACATGCGGAAGTAGTTCTGGAAGGTGATCGTCGCCAGCGTCTGGTTCTCTTGCTGGACGGTGACGCCTTCCTTGGCCTCAACGGCCTGGTGCAGGCCGTCGGACCAGCGGCGGCCGGTCATCAGGCGGCCGGTGAACTCGTCGACGATCACGACTTCGTCGTTCTGCACCACGTAGTGCTGGTCGCGATGGAACAGGCTGTGCGCGCGCAGGGCGGCGTACAGGTGGTGCATCAGCGTGATGTTCTGCGGCGCGTAGAGCGACTCGCCCTCGCCGATCAGGCCTTGCTGCGACAGGATCTCTTCTGCCTTCTCGTGGCCGGCTTCGGTCAGGTAGACCTGGTGGCCCTTCTCGTCGACGTAGTAGTCGCCCGGCTTCTCGACGCCGGTGCCGTCGGCCTTCTCTTCACCGATCTGGCGCTCGAGCAGCTTGGGGATGCCGTTCATGCGCTGGTACAGGTCGGTCTGGTTCTCGGCCTGGCCGGAGATGATCAGCGGGGTGCGGGCCTCGTCGATCAGGATCGAGTCCACTTCATCGACGATGGCGTAGTTGAGCGGGCGCTGCACGCGTTGCGACGGGTCGTAGACCATGTTGTCGCGCAGGTAGTCGAAGCCGAACTCGTTGTTGGTGCCGTAGGTGATGTCCGAGTTGTACGCCGCCTGCTTGGCGTCGTGCGGCATCTGCGACAGGTTCACGCCCACCGACAGGCCCAGGAAGTTGTACAGCCGGCCCATCCACTCGGCATCGCGCTGCGCCAGGTAGTCGTTGACGGTCACCACGTGCACGCCCTGGCCGGTGATGGCATTCAGGTACACGGCCAGCGTCGCGGTCAGCGTCTTGCCTTCGCCGGTGCGCATTTCGGCGATCTTGTTGTCGTTCAGCACCATGCCGCCGATCAGCTGCACGTCGAAGTGGCGCATCTTCATGACACGCTTGCTGGCCTCGCGGCAGACGGCGAAGGCCTCGGGCAGCAGCGCCTCGAGCGATTCGCCGCCGGCGTGGCGCTGCCGGAAGGTCTCCGTCATGCCGCGCAGTTCGTCGTCCGAGAGCTGCTCGAACTTCGGCTCCAGCGCATTGATCTGCGCCACCGTGCGGCGATATTGTTTGATCAGCCGCTCATTGCGGCTGCCGAAGACTTTCTTGAGAAGGCCGGTGATCATCGATTGCTTTCACCTGCGCGGAACCGGGCGGCACCCCAGGGATGCGGGCTGCTCCGGCGGCCGGGCGAGGAATGGATAGATTGGCGCAAAACGCCGAGTTTATCATGTGCCGGGGTCACGGCCGGAACGCGCCTGGCCCCGTCCCGCAAGGGCAGGCAAGCCTGCCGGATGTCGGCCACGCGTGTGGTCCGCAGATTGCCCGCGTGATTGCCCGTGCGCCCATTGGCCACAGTTTGGGGCGGCCGCCGCAGCTTCAATCCACAGTCGGGCAAGGCGGCCAGCGCGCCCCTTGCTAGAATGCATGCATGCGCCGCTTCACCCATCACGCCCTGCAGACCCCCGCCGCCAAGCCGCTCAACGACTGGCTGGCCAAGGCCGGCCCGGTTTCGACGCTGATGCAGACCGCGCGCCAGCTGTCGGTGCTCGAGGCCGAGGTGCTGGCACTGCTGCCCGCCGGCATGCGCGACGGCCTGGCCGTGGCCGGGGTCAAGCGTGACGCCACCGACCCGAACGCCCAGGTGCTGCTGTTGCTGGCCGCGCACGGCGCCGCCGCTGCCCGCGTGCGCCAGGTAGTGCCGACGCTGCTGGCACGGCTGCAGCAGCGCGGCTCGCATATCACCGCGATCCGGGTGCGGGTGCAGCCGGAGGTGTCGCGCCACGCGGACTGGGAAGTGGAGCCCGTGCAACGCCAGCGCACCGGTGGCCGCATGACGCCCACGGGACTCGCCAATCTGGACCAGCTGGCGCGCAGCCTGCCGGATTCGCCGCTGCGCGACGCGCTCAATACGCTGCTCGCCCATCACCGCTAGCCCGTTGCCGAACACGAAAAAGCCGACCCTCGGGTCGGCTTTTTTCTGCGCCAGTTCGCCAGGATCAGGCAAACGCCGGCTGCGCCTGCGGCAGGAACGCGACCGGGGCTTCCTCGACGCGGTCGAAGGTGACCAGTTCGTAGGCTTCCTGGTCGGCCAGCAGCGCGCGCAGCAGCTGGTTGTTCAGGCCGTGGCCCGACTTGTTCGCCACATAGGCGCCGATCAGCGGGTGGCCCACCACATACAGGTCGCCGATCGCATCCAGGATCTTGTGGCGCACGAACTCGTCGCCGTAGCGCAGCTCTTCATTGTTGAGCATGCGGTGCTCGTCCAGCACGATCGCGTTGTCCAGGCTGCCGCCGCGCGCCAGGCCCATCTCGCGCAGGGCTTCCACCTCGTGCGCAAAGCCGAAGGTGCGGGCGCGGGCAATCTCGCGCACGTAGCTGGTGTCGGCAAAGTCGATCGAGAAAGTCTGGCCGGTCTTGTCGACCGCCGGGTGGCGGAAGTCGATGGTGAACGACAGCTTGAAGCCGAAGAACGGCTCCAGCCGCGCCAGCTTGTCGCCCTCGCGCACTTCCACCGCTTTCTTGACGCGGATAAAGGTCTTCAGCGCGTTCTGCTCTTCAATGCCGGCCGACTGCAGCAGGAACACGAAGGACGCGGCGCTGCCGTCCATGATCGGGATTTCCTCGGCGTCGACATCGACATAGAGGTTGTCGATGCCCAGGCCCGCACAGGCCGACATCAGGTGCTCGACGGTCGAAACGCGCGCGCCATCCTTCTGCAGCACCGATGCCAGGCGCGTGTCGCCGATGGCCGACGCGGCCACGGGAATCTCGACGGCCTCGGGCAGGTCGACGCGGGTAAAGACGATGCCGGTGTCCGCCGGCGCGGGACGCAGGGTCAACGTGACCTTGCGTCCCGAGTGCAGGCCGATGCCAACGGTCTTTACCAGGGATTTGATGGTGCGCTGTTTGAGCATGACAGCCTCAACTATTATAAAAATCTATCGGGCAGCTTTTATGATTAAGGGATTTTACCACCACCTCAGGGGCGCTGCAGCCGGGTTTTGTTTCCGGCTGTTAACATCCCCTTAACAAGTTGCGTATTATCCACGTTTACCCGGATGACTGTGTCAGCCACGCAACGCCGCCAGCACTGCTTCGGCGCTGCTGACGCGGAATTCGCCCGGTGCCTCGACGTCGAGCCGGGTGACGACGCCGTCGTCGATCACCATCGCGTAGCGCTTGGAGCGCACGCCCATGCCGCGCGCGCCCAGGTCCTGGTCCAGGCCCAGCGCGCGGGTCCACTCGGCGCTGCCGTCGGCCATCATGCGCACCGTGCCGCCAGTCTGCTGTTCACGGCCCCAGGCGCCCATCACGAAGGCGTCGTTGACCGACACGCACCAGACCTCGTCGACGCCGGCCTCGCGCAGCGCCGCGGCGTGCTGCACAAAGCCCGGCACATGCTTGGCCGAGCAGGTCGGCGTAAAAGCGCCGGGCAGGCCGAACACCACGATCTTGCGGCCGCGGACCAGGTCCGCCACCTTGAAGGCATTGGGGCCGAGCGCACAGCCGTTGCCTTCGGTTTCGAAGAATTCCTGCAGCGTGGCGTCGGGGACGCGGGAACCGACAGTGATCATGAGTCGTGGTCCTTCTGGGTTTTCTGAAGAATAGTCCGGATGCCGGGGCGCAGACGCCCGCACTCAGTCAGACGGGCAATCTCAAGATCATAGGCGCCTTGCCCGCATCGCCAAAGCCGGGTCACATCCGGTGACATCCGGCGCGGACGCTGATACATCCCGACCGGGAAGGCGGGAAACCAGTCCGGGGAGGCGGCCAGCGGCACGCCAGTCCCGGCGGGATGCGGGTGAAGCTCAGTCCGGCGCAGGCGCGGCGCCGCCAGCAGCCCGGCGGTTCACGTCAGTCCATGCAAGGCACGCGCGGATGGGGAGCGCACGTGCATCGCGACAAGGCGACGCGTTCCGTCAGGCGGCCGGTGGAGGCACCGATGCCGCGCCAGGCAGGGCTCAGTCTGCCTGCTTGCGCAGGAAGGCCGGGATGTCGTACGTATCCACACCCTTTTCCTGCAGCGCCGCCACGTGAGCCGACGCCGACTCACGCGAGCTGCGCCACACTGCCGGCGTATCCAGGTTGCTGTAGTCCGGCGAGCTGTGCGTGGCCGCGGCGGCGGTCATGTTGGCCATCATCTGCACCGGCATGTTGTCCGTGCCGGTCTTGAGCAGAGTCATCGGCTGTTGCTTCTTGGCCGAGCGGCCCAGGCCCGTGGCCACCACCGTCACGCGCAGCGCATCGCTCATCGAGTCATCGTACACCGTACCGAAGATCACGGTCGCATCTTCCGCCGCGTAGCTGCGGATGGTGTTCATGACTTCCTTGGTTTCCGACAGCTTCAGCGAACGGCTGGCGGTGATGTTGACCAGCACGCCGCGCGCGCCGGACAGGTCAACGCCTTCCAGCAGCGGGCTGGCAACGGCCTGCTCGGCTGCCAGGCGGGCGCGGTCCACGCCCGACACGGTGGCCGTCCCCATCATGGCCTTGCCCTGCTCGCCCATCACCGTCTTCACGTCTTCGAAGTCGACGTTCACCAGGCCGTCAACGTTGATGATCTCGGCAATGCCGGCCACCGCGTTGTGCAGCACGTCGTCGGCGCACTGGAAGCACTTGTCCATCTCGGCGTCGTCGCCCATCACTTCGAACAGCTTCTCGTTGAGCACCACGATCAGCGAGTCGACGCTTGATTCCAGCTCGCTGGAACCGTGTTCGGCCACCTTGGCGCGGCGCGCGCCTTCGAAGTCGAACGGCTTGCTGACCACGCCCACGGTCAGGATGCCCATCTCCTTGGCCACTTGCGCGACGATCGGCGCGGCGCCCGTGCCGGTGCCGCCGCCCATGCCGGCAGTGATGAAGACCATGTGCGCGCCGCGCAGGGAGTCGGCGATCTGATCACGGGCCGATTCGGCGCAGTTGCGGCCGACTTCCGGCTTGGCGCCAGCGCCCAGGCCCGTATTGCCAAGTTGCAGCACGCGCGAAGCGCTCGAACGCTTGAGCGCCTGGGCATCGGTGTTCATGCAGATGAATTCGACGCCTTGCACGCCGCGGCTGATCATGTGCTGCACGGCGTTACCGCCCGCACCGCCCACGCCGACCACCTTGATGATGGTGCCGTCCTGCACTTCCGTTTCGATCATGTCAAAGTCCATCACTGCCTCCGAGAAAAATCAGTCCCCAGACGATGCAGCCTCCCCGCCGCAACCCCTGGTTTCTGAACAAGAAACCAATAAAAAGAAAACCAGAAAACTTCCACTCGGCACACAGGCCTGTCCGGTAGACCGCCCTGCCTGCGCGCCGTTGCATCGTCAGCGCGTCAATTTCCGCATTGATCAGAAATTGCCGACAAACCATTCCTTCATGCGGGTCCACACCTGCTTGACCGACCCGCTCTGCACCGCCACCTTGCGTCCGCGCATGCGTTGCACACGGCCTTCCAGCAGCAGGCCCATCACGGTCGCGTAGCGCGGGCTCTTCACCACCTCGTGCAGGTTGCCGCGGTACTCCGGCACACCCACGCGCACGGGCTTGAGGAAGATGTCCTCGCCCAGCTCGACCATGCCCGGCATCATCGCGGTACCACCGGTGATGACCACGCCGGACGACAACAGTTCTTCATAGCCCGACTCGCGCACCACCTGGTGCACCAGCGAGTACAGCTCTTCGATGCGCGGCTCGATCACCGCGGCCAGCGCCTGGCGGCTGAGCGTGCGCGTGCCACGGTCGCCCACGCCCGGCACTTCGATCATGTCGTCCGGGTCGGCGATCGCCTGCTTGGCGATGCCGTACTGGATCTTGATGTCCTCGGCATCTGGCGTCGGCGTGCGCAGCGCCATCGCGATGTCGTTGGTGATCTGGTCGCCGGCGATAGGGATCACGGCCGTATGGCGGATCGCGCCTTCGCTGAAGATGGCGATGTCGGTGGTGCCGCCGCCGATGTCGACCAGCACCACGCCCAGTTCCTTCTCGTCCTCGGTCAGCACCGCCAGGCTCGAAGCCAGCGGCTGCAGGATCAGGTCGTGCACTTCCAGGCCGCAGCGGCGCACGCACTTGACGATGTTCTGCGCGGCGCTGACCGCGCCGGTGACGATATGCACCTTCACTTCCAGGCGGATGCCGCTCATGCCGATGGGCTCGCGCACGTCCTCCTGGCCGTCGATGATGAATTCCTGCGTCAGGATGTGCAGGATCTGCTGGTCGGTCGGGATATTGACCGCCTTGGCGGTCTCGATCACGCGCGCCACATCGGTCTGCGTGACCTCCTTGTCCTTGATCGCCACCATGCCGCTGGAGTTGAAGCTGCGGATGTGGCTGCCGGCAATGCCGGTGAAGACCTCCGAAATCTTGCAGTCGGCCATCAGCTCGGCCTCTTCCAGCGCCTTCTGGATCGACTGCACGGTGGCCTCGATATTGACCACGACCCCTTTCTTCAGACCCTTGGACTCTGACTGGCCCATCCCGATCACCTCGTAGCTGCCGTCGGGGCGCAGTTCTGCGACCACCGCCGCCACCTTCGAGGTGCCGATATCGAGACCGACCAACAGGTCCTTGTATTCCTTGCTCATCGGGTTTTCTCCGCGTTCTTGCTCTTCAGTCGCGTCGGATTGTTGTTGGAAGTACCTGAAACCGCTGCTGCCGCCGGCGCCGGCTTGGCCGCCTTCGCTGCTTTCGCCGCCTTCTCCGCCCTGACCGCCGCTGCGATCTGCGCCTCGGTCAGGAAGCGGGCATTGGCGGCGCGGATGGCAAAGCCGTTGGGATAACGCAAGTCGGCATACTCGATCTGGCTGCCCCATTGCTGGGTGACCTGCGGCCAGGCCGCGACGAAGCGCCGGACCCGCTGGTCCATCGCCACGCGATCCTCATCGTTCTGCTCGCGGCCCAGTTCGACCTCCATGCCGTTGGACAGCTTCGCGCGCCAGGCATAGCGGCCAGACAGGGCCACCGCCAGCGGCTCGGCCTTGAGCGGCTTGAACCACTGGCGCATGACCTCGAGCTTCTCGATCACATCGCCCTCGCTGTCCGGCGGCCCGTCCAGCGCCAGCAGCTGTGCGTCTTCTTCCGCCTCGGCGGTGTTGGCGACAAAGACCTCGCCATAGGTATTGATCAGGCGCCCGCTGTCGGGCGTGCCCCAGGTGCCCAGCGCCTCGTGTTCCTCGACCTCGACCGCCAGGCCGTTGGGCCATTCGCGCCGCACGCTGGCGCGCCGCACCCAGGGCACCGACTCGAATGCCTGCCGGGCCGCGTTCAGGTCCAGCGTGAAGAAATTGCCGGTCAGCTTGCCCAGCGCGCTGGCACGCACGCTGGGCGCGTTCACGTGGCGCAGGGCGCCGCCGTCCAGCGGGCCGATCTCCACATGGGTGATGGCGAACACCGGCCGCTGCGCCAGCCACAGCAGGCCTGCCGCGAGCGCCATCAGCACCACCAGCGCGTACAGCGCGGAGGCGATCAGGTTGAGCAGGCGTGCGTTATGCCACATGGTCCGGTACGGTCCTGTTCGGTTGCGTTATTCGGGTTTCCAATGCTCGTTGGGATGCAGGTCCAGCGTGGCCGCGGCCACCACCTGCATCACGAAGTCCTCGTAGCTGATGCCAACCGCGCGCGCCGCCATCGGCACCAGCGAATGGCCGGTCATGCCGGGCGAGGTATTCATCTCGAGCAGGAAAGGCTTGCCGTCGGCGCGCAGCATCAGGTCGGCACGCGCCCAGCCGCGGCAGCCCAGCACGCGGTAGGACTGCACCGCCAGCGCCCGGACCTCGCGTTCGACTTCGGGATCCAGGCCCGACGGGCACAAGTACTGGGTATCGTCAGTAAAGTACTTATTTTGATAGTCGTAGTTGGCTTCGGGTGCAACGATGCGGATCACCGGCAGCGCTTCGGCGCTGTCGCCCTCGCCCACGATCGGGCAGGTCAGTTCGGCGCCGTCGATAAAGGTCTCGGCAATGACGTCGTTGTCCAGCGCCGCGGCCTTCTCGAACGCCGCGCGCATCTGGTCGGCGGCAGTGACCTTGGTCAGGCCGATCGACGAGCCCTCGCGCGCCGGCTTGACGATCAGCGGCAGGCCCAGGTCGGCCGCCACGGCATCAAAATCAGTGTCCGCATGCAGCATGGCAAAGCGCGGCGTGGCCAGGCCATAGGTCATCCACAAGCGCTTGGTGGCCTGCTTGTCCATGGCCATGGCTGATGCCAGCACGCCGCTGCCGGTGTACGGCACGCCCAGCTGCTCGAGCAGGCCCTGGATGGTGCCATCCTCGCCATAGCGGCCATGCAGTGCGATAAAGACGCGGTCAAAGCCGGCAGCGGCCAGCTCGGCCACGCTCTGCAGGCCCGGGTCGAAGCCGTGCGCGTCCACGCCGCGCGACTGCAGCGCGGCCAGCACGCCGTTGCCAGACATCAGCGAGATCTCGCGTTCGGCCGAGCGTCCGCCCAGCAGCACGCCGACCTTGCCCAGCGACTTGGGATCGATATTGGGATGGGCGACGAAGCTCATGCCTGGCCTCCCTGCGTTGATTGCGTCGATTGCTGGTGCGACACCAGCTGCCCCGGCACGGCCCCGATCGAGCCCGCGCCCATCGTCACGACCACATCGCCCGGCCGGACGGCATCCAGGATGGCCTGCGGCATTTCTTCCATCTGCTCCACGAAAACAGGTTCGACCTTGCCGGCCACGCGCAGCGCGCGGGTCAGCGCACGGCCGTCGGCGGCCACGATCGGGGCTTCGCCGGCGGCGTAGACCTCGGACAGCAGCAGCGCATCGACGGTGCCCAGCACTTTGACGAAGTCCTCAAAGCAATCCCGCGTACGGGTAAAGCGGTGCGGCTGGAACGCCAGCACCAGGCGGCGCCCCGGGAACGCGCCGCGCGCGGCGGCCAGCGTGGCCGCCATCTCGACCGGGTGGTGGCCGTAGTCGTCCACCAGGGTGAAGGTGCCGGCGCCGTCGGGCGTGGCCACCTCGCCGTAGCGCTGGAAGCGCCGGCCCACGCCATGGAACTCGCGCAGTGCCTTGACGATGGCGGCATCGGGCACCTCCAGCTCGGTGGCAATGGCGATCGCCGCGAGCGCGTTCTGCACGTTGTGCAGGCCGGGCAGGTTCAGCACGATCTCGAGCGGCGGCTCGGTATGGCCGTTGAGCTGGCGCTGCACGGTGAAGTGCATCTGGCCGTCGACCGCGCGCGCGTCCACGGCGCGGATCTGGGCATCCTCGGCAAAGCCGTAGCGCACCACCGGCTTGGACACGAACGGCAGGATCTCGCGCACGTTGGGGTCGTCGACGCACAGCACCGCGATGCCGTAGAACGGCAGCCGCTGGGTGAATTCGATGAACGCCTGCTTGAGCCGGGCAAAGTCATGCCCGTAGGTGTCCATGTGGTCGGCATCGATATTGGTGATGACCTCGATGACCGGGAACAGGTTCAGGAACGATGCGTCCGACTCGTCGGCCTCGGCCACGATGAAGTCGCCCGTGCCCAGGCGCGCGTTGGCGCCGGCCGAGTTCAGGCGGCCGCCGATCACGAAGGTCGGGTCCAGCCCGCCTTCGGCCAGCACCGACGCCACCAGGCTGGTGGTGGTGGTCTTGCCGTGCGTGCCGGCGATGGCCACGCCCTGCTTCAGGCGCATCAGTTCGGCCAGCATCACTGCGCGCGGCACCACCGGGATGCGCTTGCTGCGGGCGGCCAGCACTTCGGGGTTGTCGCCGCTGACGGCGGTCGACACCACCACCGCGTTGGCGCCGGTCACGTTGGCCGCGTCATGCCCGTGCATGACCGTGGCGCCGAGCGATGCCAGGCGCCGCGTGGCGGCATTGTTGCCCACGTCCGAGCCCGAGACCTTGTATCCCAGGTTCAGCAGGACCTCGGCGATGCCGCTCATGCCGGCGCCGCCGATGCCCACGAAGTGGATGTTCTTAACGATATGCTTCATTCGATTGCTGCTTATATAGGCTTCAGTCCCTGGCCAGCTGACTGCAGATCTCGGCGACGCGCCGGGTTGCCTCAGGTTTGGCCAGTCCGCGCGCCAGGCGCGCCATGTCTTTCAGCTGCGGCCGGGTCAGGCTGGCGATGGTTTGCGCCAGCCCCTCGGCCGTCAGGTCTTTCTGCTGCACCAGCAGGGCCGCGCCCTGCTTCGACAAAAATTCCGCGTTGGTGGTCTGGTGGTCGTCCACCGCATGCGGGAACGGCACGAACATCGCCGCCACACCCGCGGCAGCCACTTCCGACACCGTCATCGCGCCGGCGCGGCAGATCACCAGGTCCGCATCGGCGTAAGCGCGCGCCATGTCGTCGATGAACGGCAGGGTCTGCGCGGGCACCTGCGCGGCCGCGTAGTTGGCGCGCAGCGTGTCGATCTGCTTCGCGCCCGCCTGATGCGTGACCACCGGGCGCTCGCCCCCGGGCAGCAGCGCGATGGCCTTGGGCACCACCTCGTTCAACGCCGCGGCGCCCAGGCTGCCGCCCACCACCAGGATCCGCAGCGGGCCGCTGCGCTGGTCATAGCGCGCTTCGGGCGCGTCCAGGTGCGCCAGTTCCTCGCGCACCGGGTTGCCGGTCCATTCGCCGCCGGGCAGCGTGTCCGGGAACGCGCACAGCACGCGGTCGGCCACCTTGGCCAGCACCTTGTTGGCCAGTCCGGCAATCGAGTTCTGCTCGTGCAGCACCAGCGGGCGCCCCAGCAGCGACGCCATCATGCCGGCCGGGAAGGTGATATAGCCGCCCATGCCCAGCACCACGCTCGGGCGCACCCGGCGCAGCGCGGCTATGCTCTGCCAGAACGCACGCAGCAGGTTCAGCGGCAGCAGGAACTTGGTCACCAGGCCTTTGCCGCGCAGCCCGCCGAACTGGATGAACTCCATCGGGATGTCGTGCTTGGGCACCAGCGTGGCTTCCATGCCGGTGCGGTTGCCCAGCCAGACCACTTTCCAGCCCTGCTCGCGCAGCGCGTGCGCGACCGCCAGCCCCGGGAACACATGCCCCCCGGTGCCGCCGGCCATCACGAGCAAGGTGCGCGGTCCGGTCATACCTTCCCTCCGCGCATCAATACTCGATTTTCATAATCAATGCGCAGCAGGATCGCCAGCGCCACGCAGTTCATCAAGATCCCCGAGCCGCCATAGCTCACCAGCGGCAGCGTCAGCCCCTTGGTCGGCAGCAGGCCCAGATTCACGCCCATATTGATAAAGGTCTGCCAGCCGATCCACACGCCGATGCCCTTGGCCACCAGGCCGGCAAAGGTGCGGTCCAGCTGCAGCGCGGTGCGGCCGATATTGAAGGCGCGCCGCACCAGCCAGTAGAACAGCACGATCACCACCAGCACGCCGACAAAGCCGAATTCCTCGCCGATCACCGCGAGGATGAAGTCGGTATGGGCCTCGGGCAGGTAGTGCAGCTTCTCGATGCTGCCGCCCAGCCCCACCCCGGTCCACTCGCCGCGGCCGAAAGCGATCAGCGAGTGCGTGAGCTGGTAGGCCTTGCCCAGCGCGTTGCTCTCTTCCCACGGGTTCAGGTAGGCGAAGATCCGCTCGCGCCGCCAGGGCGAAGCCGTGATCAGCAGCGCGAACGCGCCGATTGCCACGCCCACCAGCCCGGCAAACAGCTTGCCGTTGATGCCGCCCAGGAACAGGATGCCCATCGCCACCGCGGCGATTACCAGGAACGCGCCCATGTCGGGCTCGAGCAGCAGCAGCATGCCCACCACCACCACCGCCACGCCCATCGGCAAAAAGCCCTTGGACACGGTCTGCATCCACTCCTGCTTGCGCACGGTGTAGTTGGCCGCGTACAGCACCACCGCCAGCTTCATCAGCTCGGACGGCTGGAAGTTCATCACGCCCAGCGGAATCCAGCGCCGCGCGCCGTTCACGCCCTTGCCGACGAACGGCACCAGCACGATCACCAGCAGGATCAGCGCGAAGATAAAGAGCTTGGGCGCGTAGCGGTCCCACACCTTGACCGGGACCTGGAACGACGCCAGCCCGACCGACAGCCCGATCCCCAGCGCGAACGCATGGCGCATCAGGAAGTGGCTCTCGCGATAGTTGGCGTAGCGCGGCGAGTCCGGCAGCGCGATCGAGGCCGAATAGACCATCACCAGGCCGAGCGCGAGCAGCACGATCGACACCCACAGCATGGGCTGGTCGTACTCCATCATGCGCGAGCGGGTCGGCTTGACGCCCGACACGGCGTCGCGCAGGCCACCCCAGGCATTGCCGATGGTGGCGCCGATAAAGCCGCTGCGCTTGACCTGTGCTTCGCTCATGGCAGGATCCCCCGGGACAGCGCCAGTTCTTCCACGGCGCCGCGGAACACCTCGGCGCGATGCACGTAGTTGCGGAACATGTCGAGGCTGGCGCATGCCGGCGACAGCAGCACCACATCGCCGCTCTCGGCCAGTCCGGCAGCCTTGGTCACGGCCTCTTCCAGCGTGCCGGCGTCGACCAGGCTGGCACCGCTGCCCTGCAATGCATCGCGCAGTTCACCCGCGGCACGGCCGATCAGCACCACCGCGCGCGCGTACTGCGCCACCGGCGCGGCCAGCGGCGAGAAATCCTGGCCCTTGCCTTCGCCGCCGGCGATCAGCACCACGCGCTTGTCCAGCCCAGACAGCGCGGCCACGGTTGCGCCCACGTTGGTGCCCTTGCTGTCGTCGAAATACTCGACATCGTCGATGGTCGCAACCCACTCCACGCGGTGCGGCTCGCCGCGGTATTCGCGCAGGCCGTGCAGCAGTGCGTTCATCGGCAGGTCGATGGCGCGGCACAGCGCCAGCGCGGCCATCGCGTTGGTGGCGTTGTGCATGCCGCGGATATGCAGCGCGTCGGCCGGCATCAGGCGCTTGTGGCGCACCGGCACGGCTTCCTGGGCCACCTCGGCGGCCTTGCGGCGGCGCGGCTTGCCCTCCCCTTCCGCGTCCGGATCGGGTTCGGCCAGCACCAGCCAGGGCATGCCGCCCTCGCGCAGGATGCCGAAGCTGCCCGGCGTTTCCGGCAGGTCGGTGCCGAAGGTCAGCGGCGTGCTCCCGGGCCGCGCCATATCCATGGTCAGGCGGTCGTTGCGGTTGAGCACCTGCACGCACTCGCTGCCGGCCGGCCCGAAGATGCGCGCCTTGGACGCGGCATAGGCTTCCATCGAGCCATGCCAGTCCAGGTGGTCCTGGGTGACGTTGAGCACAGTCGCCGCGGCGGGCGCCAGCGTGTGCGTGGTTTCCAGCTGGAAGCTGGACAGCTCAAGCACCCACACCTCCGGCAGCGATGCCGAGGCGATGCAGGCCGACAGCTTGTCCAGCGCCGACGGGCTGATATTGCCCGCCACCGCCACGCTCTTGCCGGCGCGCTCCACCAGCCGGCCGGTCAGCGCGGTGGTGGTGGTCTTGCCGTTGGTGCCGGTGATCGCCAGGATCTTCGGCGCGTAGCCGGACTCGGCCTCCAGGTGGCGCAGCGCGCGCACGAACAGCTCGATCTCGCCCCACACGGGGATGCCGCGCGCCTGCGCCGCGGCCAGCAGCGCGCCAGTGGCGGCTTCCAGCGGCGACAGGCCCGGGCTGATCGCCACCAGGCCGATGCCGTCGAGCAGGCTGTCGGCGAACGGGCCGCCGACGAATTCGGCCGAAGTCAGCTCGGCCTGCAGGAAGACAAGGTTGGCGGGCGCCTCGCGCGTGTCAGCCACGCGCACCGCGCAGCCGTTCAGGCCACACCAGCGCGCCATGGCCAGGCCCGACTCACCAAGGCCCAGTACCAGCACATGAGGTTTTTGCAGCTCGCCAAACACTTCGATTTCCTGCCTTTGTTTTCCTGTATCTATATAGAAAGCGCCGTCAGTCCCTGACCCGCGCAACCATTAACGCAACTTCAGCGTCGACAACCCGATCAGCACCAGCAGCATGGTGATGATCCAGAAGCGCACCGTGACCTGGGTTTCCTTCCAGCCGCCCAGCTCGAAATGGTGGTGCAGCGGCGCCATCCGGAACAGCCGCCTGCCTTCGCCATAGCGGCGCTTGGTGATCTTGAACCACGTCACCTGCGCCATCACCGACAGTGTTTCCACCACGAAGATGCCGCCCATCACGAACAGCACGATCTCCTGGCGCACGATCACCGCCACCGTGCCGAGCGCGCCGCCCAGCGCCAGCGCGCCGACGTCGCCCATGAACACCTGCGCCGGGTGCGCATTGAACCAGAGGAAGGCCAGCCCCGCGCCGGCCAATGCCGAGCAGAAGATCAGCAGTTCGCCCGCGCCCGGGATATGCGGGAACAGCAGGTACTTGCTGTAGACCGAGTTGCCCATTACGTACGCAAACACGCCCAGCCCGCCGCCAACCAGCACCACCGGCATGATCACCAGGCCGTCCAGGCCGTCGGTCAGGTTGACGGCGTTGCTCGAGCCCACGATCACCAGGTAGGTCAGCACGATGAAGCCGGCCACGCCCAGCGGGTAGCTGATCTCCTTGAAGAAGGGCACGATCAGGTTGGACTTGTACGGCATGTCCAACGACAGCCCGCCCTCGACCCAGTTCAGGAACAGCTCCCACACCCGCACGTTGCTGCTTTCCGATACCGAAAACGCCAGGTAGACCGCGGCCACCAGGCCGATCAGCGTCTGCCAGAAAAATTTCTCGCGGCTCGACATGCCGCGCGGGTCGCGATACACCACCTTGCGGTAGTCGTCGACCCAGCCGATCGCGCCGTAGCCGAAGGTGACCAGCATCACCACCCAGATAAAACGGTTGCCCCAGTCGCACCACAGCAGCGTCGACACCGCGATCGAGACCAGCACCAGCACGCCGCCCATGGTCGGCGTGCCGGCCTTGACCAAGTGGGTCTGCGGGCCGATGGTGCGCACCGCCTGGCCGACCTTCAGCTCGGTCAGCTTGCGGATCACCCACGGACCGAACGCCAGCCCGATCAGAAGCGCGGTGAGGTTGGCCATCACCGCGCGGAAAGTCAGATAGTTGACGACCCGGAGGAAGCTGTAGTCGTTTTGCAGCCACTGGGCCAGAGCCAATAACATCGTGTTGTCTTATTTAATGTGCGGAAGTGTCTGCGACCAGCGCCGCGACCATCCGTTCCATGCGCATGAAGCGCGATCCCTTCACCAGCACGGCGCCCACTTGCGCCACCATGCCCCTGCTGTCTTCCTCCAGCGCCTTTGCCAGGGCTTCCGCGGTGCCGAAATGCCGGCCACCCGCGCCGAATGCCTGCACCGCATGCACGGCCAGTTCACCGGTCGCCCACAGCGTGCCAATGCCGCGCGCCTTGGCGTAGGCACCGATTTCTTGGTGGAATGCTGGGCCCTGGTCGCCCACTTCGCCCATGTCGCCCAGCACCAGCACACGCGGCGCGGCAAAGCCGGCCAGCACGTCGATGGCGGCGCGCATGGAGTCGGGGTTGGCGTTGTATGTGTCGTCGATGACTACCGTCCCACCCGGCGTGTACTTGACCTGCAGCCGGCCCTTGACCGCCTGGAACCCGGCCAGGCCCCGCTGGATCGCCGGCACGTGCACCCCCGCGGCCAGCGCGCAGGCGATGGCCGCCAGCGCGTTGCGCACGTTGTGCTCACCCAGCAGCGCCAGGCGGACGTCGAAGGCATGGCCAGGCGCGCGTACCTGCATCACCTGTGCGCCGTCGACCAGCGTCACGGTGGCGTGCACATCGGCGCGCTGCGAGGTGCCGAACGACAGCGCACGGCGCGCGCCCGCGGCATTGCGCCACACCGGCGCGTAGGCGCCGCCGCTTTCCGCGTCGAGTGGGTACACCGCCACGCCGTTGGCAGGCAGCGCCGCAATCGCGGCAGCGTGCTCGTGGGCGACGGCTTCCACGCTGACCATGAACTCCTGGTGCTCGCGCTGCGCGTTGGTGATCACCGCCACGGTGGGCTGGGCGATGCCGGCCAGGTAGACCGTCTCGCCCGGATGGTTCATGCCGAGCTCCAGCACCGCCAGCTTGTGCGTGGCGCGCAGGCGCAGCACCGTCAGCGGCAGGCCGATATCGTTGTTCAGGTTGCCGCCGGTGGCCAGGCGCTGCTCCTCGCCTACCGCCGCGGCGAAGATGGCCGCGATCATTTCCTTGACCGTGGTCTTGCCGTTGCTGCCGGTCACCGCCACCGCCGGCAGCGTGAACTGGCGGCGCCAGCCGGCGCCGAGCTCGCCCAGCGCAATGCGCGTGTCCGGCGCGACGATGGCCGGCACGCCGGCATCGACCTCGCGGCTGACCAGCACGGCGGCAGCGCCGCGCGCCACCACGTCGGCGATAAAGTCATGCGCGTCGAAGCGCTCGCCCTTGAGGGCGACGAACAGGTCGCCGGGCTCGACGCTGCGGCTGTCGCTATGCACGCGCGAAAACTCCACGGTGCCGTCGCCGCAAACGCGCGCGCCGGCGATCCAGCCGGCGGCTTGCTGCAAGTTGGTCATTGGGGTCTGGCTCATGCCGATACTCCACGGGTGGCAAGCGCCAGTCGTACATGTTCGCGATCGGAGAACGGGCGCTTGCGCCCCTGGATCTCCTGGGTGGCCTCATGGCCCTTGCCCGCCACCAGCACCACGTCGGCCGGTGCCGCGTGCCTGACGGCATAGAGGATGGCGGCGGCGCGGTCTTCGATCTGGCGCGCGCGCGCGCGCACGGCCATGCCGTCGGCAATGGCGCCCAGGATGTCCTGCGGGTCTTCGCTGCGCGGGTTGTCGCTGGTCAGGATGACCTCGTCGGCCTCGCGCTCGGCCACCGCGCCCATCAGCGGGCGCTTGATCGGGTCGCGGTCGCCACCGCAGCCGAACACGCACCACAGGCGTCCGTTGCGCGCCTGCGCCACCGGGCGCAGCGCGGCCAGCGTCTGCGCCAGCGCGTCCGGGGTATGGGCGTAGTCGACCACGGCCAGCGGCGCATCCGGGCCGCCGGCGGCACCGAACAACTCCATGCGCCCTTCGACCGGTGTCAGCGCGCGCAGCGCGGCGATGGCCGCGTCCCACGCCACGCCGTTGGCCAGCGCCGCACCCAGCACCGCCAGCAGGTTGCTGACGTTGAAGACGCCGATCATCGGTGTGGCCATCTCGGCGCTGCCGAAGCTGCCGTCGATATGGAAGGCGGTGCCGGTGGACGTGGCGCGCACGTTGGTGGCGCGCAGCCACTCGCCGCGCGGGCGGCGCACCGTGGCCGCGCCGGGGCCGTCGATGCCGTATTCGATCACGTGCGGCGCGCCAATGGCGGCGGCGTCCGCCGCCAGCAGGCGCTGGCCCATGGCGTCGTCGCGGTTGACCACCGCGGTGCGCAGGCCGTCCCAGCGGAACAGGCTCTCCTTGGCGGCCTCGTACTCGGCCATCGAGCCGTGGTAGTCGAGGTGGTCCTGGGTCAGGTTGGTCAGCACCGCCACAGAGAAATGCGTGCCGGCCACGCGCTCCTGCTCCAGGCCGTGCGAGGACACCTCCATCGCCACCGCGCGCGCGCCGGCGTCGTGCAGGGACGCCAGGCTGGCCTGCAGCTGCACCGCGTCAGGCGTGGTGAAGCCGGTAGCCTGCAGCGCGCCCGGGAAGCCGGTGCCCAGCGTGCCGATGGTCGCGCAGGGCGTGCCGGCGGCCTGCAGCACCCGTGCCAGCCACTGGCTGCACGAGGTCTTGCCGTTGGTGCCGGTGATGCCGGTCACGGCCAGGCCGCGCACCGGGTTGCCATGCCAGCCGGCGGCGATCGGGCCGGCCAGCTGGTGCAGGCGGCTCACCGCGAGATGCGGCACGACGTCGCTGAAGGGCCAGTCGAAGCCGTCGGCCTCATAGACGATGGCCCCCGCGCCGGCGGCAATCGCCTGGGCGATATAGAGCCGGCCGTCGGTGGCCAGGCGCGCGTTGCCGAGCACGTAGGCGAAGAACACATCGCCACGCGCCAGGCGCCGGGTATCTCCGGTCAGCTGCGCGGCGGCGGCCACGTTGGTACGCAGCCAGGCCAGCGCATTGCTGGCCTGCGCGGTGACCTCGAGCGGGAGCAGTGGCTTGGCCGTCATTGGGTCGAACTCCACGGTTCGCTCTCCTGCACCTTGTCGCTGACCACCAGCTGGCGGATCGGCGAGTCGGGCTGCACATTCAGTGCGCGCAGCGTGCCGCCGGTGATGGCCGCGAACGCCGGGCCGGCCACCAGGCCGCCGTAGTGGCTGCCCGCGGTGGGTTCGTCCACGCTGACGGCCACGATGATGCGCGGATTCGACATCGGCGCCAGGCCGATGAACGAGGCGCGGTACTTGCTGCGGTTGTAGCCGCGGCCTTCATGCTTGTAGGCGGTGCCGGTCTTGCCGCCGACGCGGTAGCCCATCACCTGCGCCTCGGGCGCGGTGCCGCCGGGCGCGGTCACGGTTTCCATCATGGCGCGCACGTCGCGGGCCACCTGGGGCGACAGGATGCGCTCGCCGGTGGCGGGGCCGCTGGTGCGGAACATCGACACCGGGATCAGCTCGCCGTCATGCGCGAAGATGGTGTAGGCATGCGCCATCTGGAACAGCGACACCGACAGGCCGTAGCCGTATGACATGGTGGCCTGCTCGATCGGGCGCCAGCTCTTGAACGGGCGCACGCGGCCGGCCACGGCGCCGGGGAAGCCGATCTTGGGCGCCTGGCCCAGCCCGATGCTGGTGTACATGTCCCACATCTCCTGCGGCTTCATCATCATCGCGATCTTGGTCGTGCCGATGTTGCTCGACTTCTGGATCACGCCGCTCACCGTCAGCGCCCCGTAGTTGTGGGTATCGCTGATGGTGGCGCCTTCGAAGTTGTACTTGCCGGTAGTGGTGATTACCGTGGACGGCGTGACGCGCTTGAGCTGCAGCGCCAGGCCGACCGTGATCGGCTTCATCATCGAGCCGGGCTCGAAGGTGTCGGTCAGCACACGGTTGCGCAGCTGCTCGCCGGACAGCCGGGTACGGTCGTTGGGGTTGTAGGTGGGCCAGTTGGCCAGCGCCAGCACTTCGCCGGTCTGGGCGTCGAGCACCACCGCGCTGGCGGCCTTGGCCTTGTGCTTTTCGACCACGGCCTTGAGCTCGTTGTAGGCCAGGTACTGGATCTTGGCGTCGATCGACAGCTGGATGTCCTCGCCGTCGCGCGGGGTCTTCAGCACGCCGACGTCCTCGACCACGCGGCCCAGGCGGTCCTTGATCACCTGGCGCGCGCCGGCCCGGCCGGCCAGGCCGGGCTCGCGCGCCAGCTCCACGCCTTCCTGGCCACGGTCTTCCACGTTGGTGAAGCCGACGATGTGGGCCATCGCCTCGCCTTCCGGGTAGAAGCGCTTGTATTCGCGGGTCTGGTGGATGCCCTCGATCTTCAGCGCGGCGATCTTGTCGGCGACGTCAGGCAGCACCTGGCGCTTCAGGTAGACGAAGCCCTTGTCCTCGGACAGCTTCTTGCCAAGGTCTTTCTCGGACATGCCGAGCAACTTCGCCAGCTGGCGGATCTTGGCGGCCTCGACCTGGTTGGGCACGTCCTCGGGCACCGCCCAGACGGCCTTGACCGGCAGGCTGGTGGCCAGCACCAGGCCGTTGCGGTCCAGGATCTTGCCGCGCGTGGCCGGCAGCTCCAGCGTGCGCTGGAAGCGCTTCTTGCCCTCGGCCTCGTAGAACTGGTTGCCGGGGCCCTGGATCCAGGCCGCGCGCAGGGCCAGCGCGCCGAAGGCGGCGAACATCAGGAACACCACCAGCTTGGAGCGCCACATCGGCAGGCGCAGGCCCAGCACCGGGCTGGCCGAGAACTGCCCGCTGCGCGGGCGCGAGGCGGTGCCGTTGCGGTCACGGCGGGGCGGGTTGGGACGGGCCATGCTCATCGGC
>NZ_JBYTAG010000041.1:0-65957 GCF_058787995.1 Cupriavidus sp. FW305-27 | reverse complement strand
CTGCGGTCGCTGGCCAAGGGCGAGGAGATCACGCAGGACACCTCGACGCTGGAGAATCCGGCCATCCTGGAGCAGCTTGGCCAGGCACGCTGAAGATGCGGCGCGCACATGCCGTGCGCGCCGCGGCGCGACTATGCCCGATTCAGACAAGGTCGGCAATTGTGCAGTGCCGCCGAGCGCTGGCCCAAGGTGACCGCAGCCCCTTGAGCTTTCCAGACTTGACGCGCGGGATCATTCCGCAATGGTCTCGATCGTCAGGGTGACCTCGCCGCTCATCGCGGCCAGCATGGCCGGGCCGCCGCCCTTGTAGGCGACATGGGTCATGTCGAGCTTGGCCTGGGACTTGCGTGCGGCGTGCCGTGGTTGCCGGCAGCCAGGAACGAAGGATCTTCGCGCAGGGCGCCAGGCATGCCTGCCGGCGCGGCGCACAGCAGCGCGTTCATCTGGGACAGCTCGCGCAGGGTGTCCAGGTGCAATGCGCTGGTTTCCACGCTCGCGGTGCGGCGCTGCGCGACGCGGGCAATGTGGCGGGCGGTGAAGCGCTCGGCGCGCGCCTGGAAGTCGCCGGCGCATTCGAGAAGCAATGCCGAAGCTGCGCGGTCGTTGGCAACAAAGAGCGACATCCTGGTACGCAGGTTGGCCACCAGCATGTCGCATAGTTCCAGCAGTTCGGCGCTGCCCTCGGCCGAGAAGCAGTAGTTGCGGGTGAGCTTGCGCTGGTCCAGGTCGACCAGGATCCGTTCGACGATATCGCCCGCGTACTCCAGGTTGATATTGACCAGCATGATCGCATCCCAGCGTTCCGCATCCTCACCGTCGAGGCTGCCGGCGTCGACGTCGGTCAGGTACATCTTGACGGACGAATAGAGGTCGTCGATGCGGTCGTCCAGCGCGCGGCAGCGGGCGTTAGCGGCGCGGTCGTTGCCCACGATCGAGAGCTTCATGCCATCGAGCATTTCCTCGATCACGTCGCCGATGCGCACGACCTCGCGCGTGGCATTGCCCAGCGCGACGGACGGGTGCCGCAGGTCGCTCTGGCTCAGGTAGCGCGCGCCGCCGGGCGCTGCGTCGTCGTGCGCATCAGGCAGCCATCGGGTGCAGAGGGCCGCCACCGGGTTGACAAACCAGATCAGCGTTGCGGCCAGGGTCAGGTTGAAGGCCATGTGGAAGTCGATGGCCATGGTGCCGGCACTGCTGCCCAGGCGCGCCAGCAGCCAGGGGATGGCGTCCAGCAGCGGCAGGAATGCCAGTATCCCCGCGAACCGGAAGATCAGGTTCGCGAGCGATACCCGTCGCGCGGCAGGCGAAGTGCCGGAATTGGCCAGGCAGGCAATCAGGCCACTGCCCAGATTGGCGCCAAGCACCAGCGGCAAGGCGGTGGCAGGTCCGATGACGCCGCCCATGGCCAGCGTTGCGGTGAGCAATACCGCGGCCAGGCTGGAGTAGGCCAGCAAGGTCACGAAGGCGCCGATCACCAGGGCCAGCAGTGCGTCGTTACCAAGCGAGGTGAAGATGGCGCGCACGATCTCGGCGTGCAGCAGCGGCGCGGCGTAGAGGCGGATCAGCTGCAAGGCCAGCGTGATCAACCCCAGTCCCACGATGACTTCGCCGGCCTGTCCGCGCAGGCTGGCCTTGCCGGACAGGCGCAGTGCGATGCCGATCACCAGCAGCAGTGGCGAGAGCCAGGAGATATCGACCGTCAGCAGACGCGCCATCAGGCTGGTGCCGACGTCGGCACCGAGTACGATCGGCAGTGCCGCCGGCAACGACACCAGGCCCCCTGCAACGAAGGCGCTGGTCATCAGCGCCGTGGCGCTGCTGCTCTGGATCAGCGCGGTCACGCCAAGCCCGGCCACGAAGCCACGCGCGGGACTGGCCGTGCCCGCGGCCAGCACCAGCCGCAAGCGCGGCCCCAACAGCTCCAGCATGCCGTGGCGCGTCACATGCGCGCCCCAGATCAGTAGTGCGACCCCGGACATCAGGGAAAGCAGGATTTGCATGGCGCCGCCCCCTGGTGGTGGCTGTCTTCGCGGCCACCTTTATCTGCTTGTTGAGGAAGCGTGCCGGCCAGGCCGGCACGCACCGGACTTAGTCCGCGTGGTTCAGCGCCAGCCGCAGGATGTCGAAGTTGCGCAGCCGCTGGCCTGCGGGCGCAGTGACCTTGCGGTTGAACAGCAGCGGCACCTTTTGCTCGGACAGGCCGCCATGCGAGCGCAGCGGGGCATCCAGGCCGCTCAGGTCATGGCGCGCCGGCGTGGTGCCGAGCACGGTCAGGCGTTCGCTGACCACCACCAGGTCGCCGATGCGGTCGGGCGGCAGTTCGAAGCGCTCGCTGGCGGCGCGCTTGTCCAGCACCAGTTCGATCCCGGGCAGTGCGGCGATGGCTTCATGCACGGCCTGTTGATCGGTGCCGGCAGGCAGGTACACGGTCGCGTAGGAGCCCAGTGCGCCATGGTGGGCGACGTAGGGATCGGTGATCGGCAGCAGCACGCGCGTGGCGTCCGCGCCGAAACGCTCGTCCAGCACCTGCTGCAGGAACAGGATGTTGGCCTTGCCCAGCGAATCGGTCTTGGCATTCATGCCGTGGTCGGCGGTGACGCCGATGACCGCACCGAGCGCGTCCAGGCGCTGCAGGTAGCTGTCGATCATGGCGTAGAAGGCATTGGCCTGCGGCGTTCCCGGGGCATGCTTGTGCTGGATGTAGTCCGTGGTGGACAGGTACATCAGGTCGGGGCGGACGGTTTCCAGCAAGGCCACGCCGGCGGCGAACACGAACTCGGACAGGTCAGCGCTGTAGACCGAGGGCAGCGGCATGCCGACCTTGCGCAGCACGTCGTCGATGCCGTTGTCTTCGATGGTGGCCTGGTCGGCCTTCTCCGCCGAGAAGCAGATGCCCTTGAGGCCGTGGCCCAGCAGCGCGCGCAGCTTGTCCTTGGCGGTGACCACTGCCACCGATGCGCCGGCCTGCGCTGCCGCAGCCAGCACGGTGGGCGCGCGCAGGTAGCGGGCGTCGTTCATCAGCACTTCGGCGCCGGCTTCGGTGTCGTAGAAGAAGTTGCCGCAGATGCCGTGCACCGACGGCGGCACGCCGGTCACGATCGACAGGTTGTTGGGGTTGGTGAACGACGGCACCACGCAATCGCCGGTCAGGACGGTGCCGCGTTTGGCCAGGCTGGCGAAGAACGGGGTGGCGCCCGCCTGCACGGCAAGGTTGATGTATTCCTGCTCGCAGCCATCGATGCAGACGATGACGGTGGGCCGGGCGGGAAGCTGGTAGTGGTGGCCGTTGACCTGGATCTGGGTGCTCATGGCGTCTCTTGCGGAAGGATTGTGAAGGGGATTTGCCTGAGACCCATGCTAAGTTAGGCGATAAACTCTCACAATCGAGTTTATTTTCCAGATTCTGTCAGGAAATCTCACAATGCCGCACAAGCTGCCCCCGCTCAACGCCCTGCGCATCTTCGAGGTTGCCGCCCGCGCCGGCAGCTATTCGGCGGCCGCGCGCGAGCTGCACCTGACCCATGGCGCGGTCAGCCGGCAGATCGAGATCCTGGAGCAATGGCTGGGGCAGCCGCTGTTTATCCGCCAGGGCCAGCGCATGGTGCCGACTGTCCACGCGCAGGCGTTCGCGCGCGAGATCAGCACGGCGTTCGACCAGATCAGCGCCGCTTCCGAGCGCTATGGCCGCATCGCCACGCGCAAGGTGGTGCGCGTCAATGCCCCGGCAACCTTTGCCATGCGCTGGCTGATTCCGCGGCTGGATGACTTCCGGCACCGGCAGCCCGAGGTCGACGTGCGTGTGTCGACCGCCTTCAGCAACGAGGCAGGATTCAATGGCACCTTTGACGTGGCGATACGGCGCACCCTCGAACGTGGCGAACAGTTCGAGTCAGTGCCGATCTTTTCGGAGTACCAGACGGTGATCGCCAGTCCGGCGATGCTGGAGCAGGTGCCGTTGCAAGGTGTAGAGGACCTGGTGGAGGGCGTCTTCCTCTATACGGAGACCCGGCCGGGAAGCTGGGAATCGTGGCTGCAGCAGGCGGGACATGCCTCGCTGCTGCCGGTGCGAACGCTGCGCTTCGACCATTTCTTTGTCACGCTGCAGGCGGTGGTGGACAGCCTTGGCTTTGCCATCGGCACCTTTCCGACGCTGGAAACGGACCGCGCGGGCGGGCGCATTGCGACGCCGTTTGCCGCCATCCGCGCACCGGGCAATACCTATCATGCGCTGGTGCCGCGCGATGCCGACAAGCCGCTGCATCTGCGCGCGTTCCTGGAGTGGCTGCAGCAGCAGGGGCAGACGGCCGCAGCGACCTGAAGCGGCGCGAGCCGGGGAAGCGGGGCGAGTGTGGCGCGCGGCCCGCGCGATGCGGGCCTGCGCTGAGACGGGAGCTCAGGCCCCGTCGAGGAACGCGCTGCGCTGGCCCAGGCGCGAGCCGAGCGCATCGGGGGCCAGGCTCATGCTGGCGGGGTCCACGGCCGAGGCGGGGCTGCCTGCCATGGTCGGGTCGGCGGCTGCCGGCGCCATGCCCGGCTGGGCCGCCTGTACGGGAGCCTGGGCATAGCTGCCGCCCGCTGCGGGTGCCACCTGGGCCGACGGCGCTGCCGACGGCATGGCTTGCACGGGCTGGGCGGACTGCACCGGCTGACTGGATTGCATCGGCTGCATCGGCTGCGTCATTGGCATCGGCTGGCTCGGCTGCAGGGGCTGAGCCTGCTGCGCAAACAGCGGGTAGGACGCGATCATCGCGCCAGCCACGACCAGGGATTTCGCCAGATGTTGCTTCATTCGTGTACCTCCTAGAACGCCTACAGGCAAGGGAACAGTCACTGTAGCGCCGCAGCACCTGACATTCTGTTTGATTTTGCAACGGTCGTTAACCAGCCTTGCCATTGCGGCCAGGGCAGGTTAATTGCGCGCGCGGCCTGCAAATCTTGCGCGGCCGTCAACGCCGGGCCAATCGCTTGAGCGCCGCGGGGTCCAGCAGTTCGATCTGGCGGTACTCGCGGCGGATCAGGCCCGCGTCTTCCCACGCCTGCAGGTACTTGGCCACGGTCTGGCGCGAGCGGTTGACCATGTCGCCAAGGTCCTCAGCGCTGATGCGCACGACATGGTCGGTGCGGTCGGCCAGTTCCAGCAGGCGCGCCGCCATGCGCGCGTCGATGGGCGCCTGCGCCGCGCTTTGCGCGTGGTCGAACGCTACGCGCAGGCGCGCGCAGATCTGCTGCACGATCAGCTGCATGCCTTCCGGATGCGCGGCCAGGATGCGGTGGAAGTCGCGCTGGCTCAGCACCATCAGTTCCGTATTGCCTACGGCGAAGGCGTCGTGCGTGCGCGGCTTGCCGTCCAGCAGCGAGATCTCGCCGAACCAGCGGCCACGCCCGATCACCGAGTACACCGACTCGCGCCCGCCCGTGCTGACCCGGCTCATGCGCACCCGGCCCGACAGCACCATGCAGAAGTAGGTGGGCGGATCGCCGCGCGCGAAGATCATCTCGCCGTCGCCAAAGCGCAGGCGGCGTGCGGCGTTCGCCACGGCATCGAGCACGCCCGGCGGCGCATTGCGCAGCCAGCCGCTGGCCAGCACGCTGCGCGGCAGCGTGCGCGCCGGCTCCACCGCTCTCGATCCACTCTTCACATCAGCCTTCACATCGCTCTCCTGCTGGAGCCGAGATTGTCCAATACTTAACAGACTTTGGCGCGGTGCGCCCGGACAATGCATCGATTCAATGACTCACATGCCCCCGGGAGGTACGCATATGGCGCAAATCCAGCTCGTCGATTCAATCAGGGACCGCGTCTCCGACGCCGAATGGCAGATGCGCGTGGACCTGGCGGCCGCGTACCGCCTGGTCGCCCACTTCGGCTGGGACGACCTGATCTTCACCCATATCTCGGCACGCGTGCCCGATGCGCCGGACCAGTTCCTGATCAACCCGTACGGGATGATGTTCGACGAGATCACGGCATCGAGCCTGGTCAAGGTCGACCACGAAGGGCAGCCCGTGCTGGAAACGCCGTATGACGTCAACCCGGCCGGCTTCATCATCCACAGCGCCGTGCACGAGGCGCGCCCCGAAGTCGGCTGCGTGATGCACACGCATACCTCGCACGGCGTCGCCGTCTCGGCGCAGCAGGCGGGCCTGCTGCCGATTTCGCAGCAGTCGATGTTCGCGCTGACCGGGCTGGCGTACCACGACTATGAAGGCGTGGCGCTGCGCGAGGACGAAAAGGCGCGGCTGGTGGCAGACCTGGGCCGCTGCAAGCAGATGATCCTGCGCAACCATGGCCTGCTGACGTGCGGGCGCACGGTATCCGATGCTTTCCTGACCATGTACACGCTCGAGTCCGCCTGCCGCATCCAGATCCTGGCGCAAAGCGGCGGCACGCCGCTGACCATGGTGCCCGAAGCCGCCAGCGCCAACATGGGCCAGCAGGCGCGCCAGGCCACCAAGGGCAAGGGCTCCAACCTGGCCTGGCCGGGCCTGCTGCGCCGCCTCGACCGCATCAACCCTGACTACCGCAACTGACCATGGCCATCCTCGTTCACCTGCCGGCGTTCATGGCGGTTCCCATCACTGCCGCGCTGCGCGAAGCCGCGCCGGACATCACCGTGTGGAACGGCCGCGAGGCCGCCGTCGCGGAACAGGTCGAAGCCATCATCGCCTGGGGCCTGAAGCCCGGCGTGCTGCCGGCCTACCCGAAGCTGCGGCTGGTCTGCGCTGCCACCGCGGGCGTCGACAAGCTGCTGGCGGCGCCGGACCTGCCGCCTGGCATGCCGGTCACGCGCATCGTCGATCCCGGCCAGCAGGCCGGCATCGCCCACTACGTGCTGGCGATGGCGCTGCGCCATACCCGCGCGCTCGGCCGGTACGCCGAACAGCAGCGCCGCGGCGAATGGAAGCGCCACCCGGGGCGCGATGTGTCGCGCTGCCGCGTGGGTGTGCTGGGGCTGGGCGAGATCGGCAGCGAGGTGGCGCGCATGTTTGCCGCCATCGGCTACCCGGTCAGCGGCTGGAGCCGCAGCGCCAAGCATCTGCCCGGCGTGACCGACTTCACCGGCGACGACGGGCTGGATGCCATGCTCGCGCACAGCGACATCCTGGTCTGCACGCTGCCGCTGACGCCGCGCACCGAGGGCATGCTGAACCGCCAGACGCTGTCGCGGCTGCCCAAGGGGGCGTTCCTGATCAACGTCGGGCGTGGCGAGCATGTGGTCGAGCCAGACCTGGTCGCACTGATCGACGAAGGCCACCTTGCCGGCGCGGCGCTTGATGTGTTCGCCAAGGAGCCGCCCTCGGCGGACGATCCGGTCTGGAACCATCCCCGCATCGAGGCCACGCCGCATATCGCGGCCGACCCCTCGTACGAACTGGTGGCGCGGCAATGCATCGAGAACCTGCGGCGCGCGCGCGACGGGCGTGAACTGTTGAACCAGGTGGACCGGCAAGCGGGCTACTGAGCGCCCGGCGTGCCGGTCCGTCCGGGTGGCTATGTCACGCTTACATCCGCGGTTCCCGCCGCCACCTCCAGCAGCCGCGTGCTCGCCGTGGCAGGTAGCGCCGGCGCCGTGCCGCCCTCGAGCGGCTTGAGCGTATGGAAGGTGCAGCTCAGCTTCTCGGGCGTCAGGGTGACCAGCGTGTAGCCCTCGGCGTTGGAGTCGGCATGGCGCAGCCACGCGTTGAAGGTGCGCAAGGTGGTGTCGAAGGTGTTCACCACCGTGCCGCCCACGTCGCTGTAGACCAGTTCACGCAGTGCGGCGAAGGCCTGGTCGTTGTCGACGATCGAGCGGAATGAACTGAGCAGGGAGTTGCTCGACAGTCCGGCCGTGACCAGGTCCACCATCACCGGCGCTGGCGTCGCCGCATCGTAGTCGTCCATCACCTGGCCGGCAAAGAATGCGTGGATATCGCCGCTCAGCGCCACCACATTGCGCACGCCGTTGTTCTTCAGGAACGCCATCAGGTTCTTGCGCTCGGCGTTGTAGCCATCCCACTGGTCGGCATTGAGGATAAAGCGGTCGAGCAGCGCGATGGCCGGCAACCGGCTTTCGATCAGCGGCTTGATGTTGGCATCGAACGTGGCGCTGTCGATGCCGATCTGCGCCAGTACATTGCGCAGCGCCGTGTAGGCCAGGTTGGCATAGGTGCCGGCGGTCTTGGCCGCGCGCAGGTCGTCGGCCAGCGCATTGGCAATGGCGCTCTCCAGCGAGGACAGGGAATTGTTGGCCAGCACCAGCGCCCTGGCGATCAGCCGTGCCACCGCCTGGATCACATCCACCTGCATGCGCAACAGCGACAACTGGTTGGCCCACAGCTTCCACGCGGTGGCGTCGGCGCCGACGCGGTCCTGCCACCACGCGCGCTGCGCATCGCCCAGCATCGACACCGGTGTCAGCGTGCCGCCGGCGGCGGCAATCTTCTGCGCTTCGGCCGCAGCCAGTGTCTCGGCCGGGACGAAGTACAGGGCGCCGACTGCGCGGCCGGTGGCTTGCTCGGAGATGATGTGGTCGGCGCGGTACAGGCGCTCGTCGGTCATCAGCAGGGTGGCGAGATTGCCGAAGGTGAACGAGCGATAGATCTGGATGTTCTGGAACGACGGGTTGTTGACGTCCAGGCTGACATCGGCCGGCATGAACTCGAACCACGCCTGGTTGGCAGCGCGCCGGCGCGCGGTGCGCGGCGTCAGGTCGTCGTCGGAGTCGTAGGTCTGCCGGTCCTGCCAGCAATTGTCCGAGAATTCATGGTCGTCCCAGATCGCAATCATCGGGAACGCGGCATGCAGGGCCTGCAGGCGCGCGTCGGTGCGATAGCTGCGGTACAGGTAGCGATAGTCGTCCAGCGTGGTGGCGTAGACGCTGCCGTCCGGCAGCGCGGTGCCATTGGGCAGTTGCAGCACGCCGTGGCGATCCTCCACATTGCCGGCGCGCGAGCCGCCCGGGACGGCCTCGTAGATGTAGTCGCCGACATGGACGATGAAGTCCAGGTCCTGCTGCGCCAGTTCTTCCATGCCGGCCCAGTGGTTGGCATTCCAGTCCTGGCAGCTGACAAAGGCGAAACGCAGCTGTGACAAGGGCGTGCCGGCCGCTGCCGCGGTGCGGGTGCGGCCGACGGTGCTGGGGCGGTTGCCCAGCAGGAAGCGGTAGTAGTAGCGGGTGCCGGGGCTCAGGCCCGTGACCTTGTTGCGGATGGTGTAGTCCCAGTCCGGCAGGGCCATCAGCGGTTGATTGACCAGCAGGCTCGGCGGCGGGAAGTCAGGCTGCGCCGACACCTGCAGCCGCACCACCACCGGCCGCTTGCCATTGCTGCCTTCCACCCGCGTCCATACCACCACGCTGTCGGGCTTGGGGTCGCCCGAGGCGACGCCATGGACGAAATTGAAATTTTCCGGATTGCCGGTGTCGGGTTCCGGGTCGTCGCCGCCGCCGCAGGCGCTCAGCCCGCCGGTGGCAACGGTGACGGTCAGGAAACTTCCCCACTTGAGAAACTGTCGGCGGTCCATGGCGCTCCTCCTGTGCTTGCGGTCTCGGTCCACGCAGCGCGCAGCCGCGGCCACGATGCCGCTTGCGGCACCAGGATTCGTGGGGGCGTGCTGGTTGCTGAATGCATACTAGTGGCTGGCCTGCACGCTCGCCGTCGGTGAGGTTCCGACATCGATATAGGAGGAAGTCGACTGGTTCGTGCCGGCGCTGGCGCACCGCGCACCACCGTTGCTGGCGCGATCGGCAAGTCGGCATGCATTGCCTGCGACGCGGCCTAGACTGGAAGCAAAAGATTCGGACGCGAGGGCATCATGGCGTACGACAGCATCCTGGTCCATCTCGACGGCAACCGGCAGGCCATGCAGCGCTTGCAGGTTGCGGCACGCCTTGCCACCGCCAGCCAGTGTCCGCTGATCGGCCTGCTGGCCGGGCGCGTGCCAGACCCCAGCTGGTTCTACCGCATGAACAATGCCCAGCGCTGCCTGGCCGAAGACCAGGAGCGGCGCCGGCTGCAGCGCGAGAACATGCGTTGTGCCTTCGCGGCCGCCACGCGCGAGCTGGCGGTTGCCTGCGACTGGCGCACCGTCGAGCGCGATCCGGTGCCACTGGCGCTGCGCGAGGCGCGCGAGGCCGGCCTGATCGTCTCCGGCCAGTATGACGCCGACAACGCTGAAGGCCCGGTGGCGCGGCAGCTGTTGGAGGCGCTGCTGCTTGAGAGCGGCCGGCCGGCGCTGGTGGTGCCCTGTTCCGGCGCTTTCGCCACCGTGGGCACACGCGTGCTGGTGGCCTGGAACGGCAGCCGCGAGGCCGCGCGTGCCTTGCACGACGCGCTGCCGCTGATGGCCGGGGCACGCGCGCGGGTGCTGGGCGCCCATGCCGCCAGGGAGCCGCGTGCCGATGCCACTCCGGTCAGCCATGCCGTGCACGTGCTGGAGCGACAGGGTGTGGCAGTTGAGGTGGAGCACGGCCCGGGCGGTGGCGACCTGGCCATCGGTGAGCTGATCCTGTCGCGAGCGTCGGACTTTGGTGCCGACCTGATCGTGATGGGCGCCTACGGCCACGGCCGGCTGCGCGAGCTGGTGCTGGGCGGCGTGACCAGGGTGGTGCTGGAGTCGATGACGGTGCCGGTGCTGTTCTCGCACTGAAGCGCAGCGCCAGGGTTCATGCGGCAAGCCCCTCCAGCGCGGCGCCCCCCGGTGGTCTTCAGTCGACCGTGATGTGGTTGGCCTGGATCACCTTGCCCCACACGCCCACGTCGTCGCGCACGGTCTGCGCGAACTGCTCGGCACTCCTGGCGGGCGCCATGCCCATGTTCAGCTGCAGGAAGCGCTCGCGCATGGGCGCGTCAGCCAGCAGGCGGGTCACTTCCGCATTGAGCCGCTGCACGATGGCGGCACTGGTGCCGGCCGGCGCGAACAGGCCATACCAGCTGTCGGTATCGAACCGGTAGCCCTGTTCAGTCATGGTCGGCACGTCCGGCGTGGCCGGCGCGCGGCGCGTGCCGCTGATGGCCAGCGCGCGCAGCTTGCCGGCGCGGATCAGCGGCAGCGACGACGAGGTATCGACAAAGGCCACCTTGACCACGCCGCCCTGCATGTCGGTCAGGATCTGCGCCACGCCCTTGTACGGCACGTGGCGCAGCTTCATGCCGGTCTGCATCTTGAGGGCTTCCATGGTCAGGTGGCCGCCCGAGCCGATGCCCCATGAGCCGTAGTCGTATGCATCCGGGCGCTTGAGCACGTGGGCGACGAGCTCCTTGAGCGTGCGCGCCGGGAAGTCCGGCGTCACCACCAGGAAATTGCCGCCCGCGCCGACCTGCGCCACCGGCAACAGGTCGCGCAGGCCGTCATAGGGCAGCCTGGGCTGCAGGGTCTGGTTGATCACCACCGTGGCGGCATAGGTGAACAGAAGCGTGTAGCCGTCGGGGCTGGCCTTGGCCACGGTATCGTTGCCGATGATGCCGGTCGCGCCGGGCTTGTTGTCGACCACGATGGTCTGGCCCAGCGCCTTGCCGAGCGATGCGGCCAGCGCGCGCGCGAACAGGTCGGTGCCGCCGCCGGGCGGGGCCGGCACCACCAGCCGGATGGGCTTGGCGGGCCAGGCATTGCTGGCGCATAGCGGGCCGGCCGCAGCACCAAGACCAAGTGCGGCAAGCGCGCGCAGCACGTCGCGCCGGCGCGCGGCGTTGCCAGGCAGTTCCGTCGGAGCCGGGTTCATTGCTCGGGGCATGGCGTCTCCCTAGTGCATGCCGAAGTTGTCCGCCGCGTCGCTTTCCAGCGCGTCGGCGGCCGCGCCGTACAGGCTGCGCGACACATAGCTGCGGATCTGCGTGGCGCGCTGGCGCAGCCAGGCGGCCTTGAGTTGGCGGGCCTCGCGCACGGTGGGCGTTTCATCGGGCGCCAGCGCCAGCACGTCGATCACGTGCAGCGCCAGCTGCGTGTCGCCGCGCGCGGCCAGGGCCTGCGCGTGGCGGATCAGTGCGCCATGGTCGGCCACGGCCGCGGCGATCTCGGCGGCCGCCTGTTGAGGCGCGGCTGGATGCAGCGTGGTGGCATTGCGGTCCCACCAGCCGTTCTCAGAGCGGTAGATGTCGCGCGCGATGTAGCTGGGGTCGCCATAGGTGGGGCGCATCCAGGGCTGGTCGAACAGGTCCGCCGGCGGCTTGAGCGCGGCCAGCACCTGGCGTTCGTTGCAGCCGGCGTTCATCAGCCGCACCACCTCCGCGCGCAGCCAGCGCAGGGCCCTGGCGGTCTGGCACAGCACGCGCTGGCATTCTTCCTCGCCCTGCAGCGTGGCGCCGAACTCTTGCACCACGGTGCGCGGCTGCAGGCCGGCCAAGCGTTCCAGCGTATCGGCCCAGCGCACGGTGTCGCGCATCGTGCGGAAGGGGGTGCCGATGTTCGGGATCGAATCGATCACCGCGGGGCCGCCGTACAGCAGGCGCCGGCCCGGCAGCCAGACCGCCACGGCGTCGTCGGTCTCGGACGGTGCCCACAGGATTTCCGCGCGGCGCTCGCCCCGGCCCAGGGTCAGGCCATCGGCGAAGGTCTCGGTGGGTTCGATGTGGACCAGCTTTCCCGCCAGCGCGCCGGCCGGCTGGCGGAACTGGATCTCTGCCATGCGCTCCTGCATGCGCTGGGTCTCGCGGTAGCGCGCCTGCCGCGCCAGCACGTTGACGTGGGCCAGCACCCGTGGCGCGGGCTCGCCGCGCGCGGCGGCGTGGTCCAGCCATTGCTGCAGGCCGGCGTTGTAGCCCATATGGCCGTGGCTGTAGCAGACTGCCAGCACCGGCAGCCCGGTCTGCGTGCGCAGCGCCTCGATCATGCCGCGCGTGACGCGCCCGCCGGGGCCGCTGTCGACCACCAGCAGGCCGCCGCCCACGTCGGCGACAAAGCTCTGCCCTTGTCCGTGCAGCAGCCACACGCCGTCGCCGACGCTTTCGATGCCGGTGCCAGTGACCAGTGCGGCCGGCCGGTCCTCAATGTCCTGCATGCTTGCCTCCTCTGCGAACCAGGTCGCGTCCAGCGCAACTGTCACGCAAGAAGGGGCATCCCGGGGATTGGGGAAAATCCCGCCGGCATGCGGCGAACCGGCCGCAAACCAAGCGCCGGTGCGGCCCGGCGGAGGTTTTGGAATTTCATGTGTAAACCGCTGGTTAGCACCGCGCGGGTGCAGGGAGTTCCCCGCCGGCGCGCGCTGCGGTAGCGGCTGCCTTCAGTCAAGTCGGCGCAGCGGACTGTCAGGCAGGTTGGACAGATAGTGGACTTCACGCCGCAGCAAGGTGGCGAACTGCGCCGCCACCGGCGTCATCGGCGAATCGGCGCGGTAGATCAGGCTGACGGTGTGGCTGGGCAGCTTGTCCTCGATCGGCAACGGCACCAGGCCATTGGCGGCCAGCCGGCCTGCCACCATCTGGCGCGGCAGCATGCACAGCAGGTGGCGGTCCTGCATCAGGTGCTCGATCATGCCGATGGTGTCGCAGCGCACTGCCACGCGCGGCAATGGCAGATCGCGTTCACGGAAGGCATCGAGGATGGCGGCGCCCGGGCCGTGCATGCGCTGGCCGGTCAGGATCCAGTCCGAGCCGATCAGTTCGCGCAGGCTGCGGGCGTTGCGCAGCGGATGCTCGCGGTGCGCCATCACGACCGAGTCGTTGTTGTAGAGCGGCTCGCAGGTGAATTCGCGCTCGATGCCCTCATCCGGGACCGGGCTGACTGCCATGTCCATCACGCCCGAGCGCAGTTCGTCCAGGTGGGTCGGGTAGCCCCAGCTGTCGATGCACACCAGCACGTCGGGGTGCTGGACGCGAAAGCGCTTGACCACCGCGGGCAGCAGCACATGCGCCGGGCCGCGGGTGGTGCCGACGCGCACCACGCCGTTGCGCGCGCCCAGCATCTGCGCCATTTCCTCGCTGGCCTTGCGGGCCTCGGTGGCGATCAGCCGCGCGCGCCGCAGGAAGGCATCGCCGTAGCGCGACAGCACCACGCCGCGGGTGGTGCGGGTCAGCAGCGGCACATGCAGCTCCTCTTCCAGCTGGCGGATGCTCTTGGTCAGTGCCGGTGCCGACACGTCGCGCGCACGGGCCCCGGCGCGGATGCTGCCGTGCTCGGCCACGGCGATGAAGTCCTGGACTTGGCTCAGACGCATGGATTTGGCTCCACTCAAACGACGCACTGGGCGCACAGCATAGCGGCATTCCGGCGGGTTCGGGATAACCCCAGGGTGCTAACCATTGGTTTGCACCGAGGCAGTTTTAGCATCTGCCGTGATGCGCCGTGCCAACGCATGATCGCTCCACATCGTCGCAAACCGCCGGCTGCGCCGGCATCTTCGAGGAGTGGCATCGCATGACGAACCGGCAAGACCTGCCGCTGGCAGGCATACGCGTGGCGGAGTTCGGGCAGTTCATCGCGGCGCCGGGCGCGGCCATGATGCTGGCCGACCTGGGCGCCGACGTGGTCAAGGTGGAGGCCTTGCGCGGCGACAGCGCGCGGCGCTTTGACGGCACCAGCCCGCAGAGCCCGATGTACCTGGCCTACAACCGCGGCAAGCGCGGCATAGCGCTGGACCTGCGCACGCCCGGCGGGCTGGACGCCGCACGGCGGCTGGCGCTGGCCAGCGACGTGGTGCTGCACAACACCCGCGCCGGCGTGATGGAAGCGCTGGGGCTGGACGCCGCCACGCTGCGCGCGGCGCGTCCCGACCTGATCCATGCCTCCATCAGCGGCTTCGGCACGCGTGGGCCGTCGCGCACGCGCCCCGGGCTGGATATTGCCGCGCAGGCCGAGAGCGGCATGATGTCCGTCACCGGCGAGGCCGGCGGGCAGCCGCTGAAGGCCGGTTTTGCGCTGATCGACGCGGCCACCGCGCTGGCGACCGGCAACGCCATCCTGGCGGCGCTGTTCCGGCGCGAGCGCACCGGCGCCGGCGAGACCATCGAGACCTCGCTGCTGTCGGTCGGCGTGCAGATGCAGGCCCAGCTGTGGGCCGAGTACCAGTGCTCCGGCGCGCTGCCGGTGCGCAGCGGCAACAGCCAGCCCAAGGCCGCGCCGGCCGCGGATGTGATCGCGGTGGCGGACGGGCATATCGTGCTGTCGGCCTATCTCGACGAGCACTGGACGCGCCTGTGCGAGGCCATCGGCCAGCCGGCGCTGGCGCACGATCCGCGCTTTGCCTGCAACGCGCTGCGCGTGCAGAACCGCCCGGCGCTGCTGGCCATCCTGCACGACGCCATGCGCCACCTCAGCGGCGACGCCGCGCGCACGCTGCTGGAGCGCCACCAGGTGGTGGTGGGCGTGGTGCGCGACTACCACCAGGTCAACGCAAGCCCCGACGTGCGCGCCAGTGGCGTGCTGCAAGCCGTTGACGACGGCGAGGGCGGCCAGCTGGAGCTGCCGGGACTGCCCTTCACCATGGCCAGCATGCCGGCAGGCGCGATGCCCGCGGTGCCGCGCCTCGGCCAGCATACGACCGAGGTGCTGGCCGAGCTCGGCTTCAGCGCCGCGGAGATTCACACCATGGCCCGCGCCGGCGCGATCGGCGTGGAACAAGCCCGACAGGAGCCCGCATGAACACCCCCCAATCCCCTGTACTGCTGCAGCGCCATGCCGGCTGGGCCGAGGTGGTGCTGAACCGCCCGGCCCGCCGCAATGCCGTCGACATGTCGCTGGCACGCGCGCTGGGCGACGCCATCGAGACCCTGGCCGCCGACGACAGCGTGCGCGCCGTGCTGCTGCGCGGCGCCGACGGCGCCTTCTGTTCCGGCCTGGACCTGCAGGCACTGCAGCCGGAGCGCGGCGGGCTGGCCGCGTTTGCGCCGCTCTGGGAGCGCGTCCACCTGGGCCTGCTGCAAAGCCGCAAGGCATGGATCGTGGCGCTGGAGCGCCATGCCATCAACGGCGGCGCGGCGCTGGCGCTGGCCGGCGACCTGCTGGTGTGCGGCGCCGGGGCCTTCCTGCAGATCGGCGAGATCCGCCTGGGCATGGCCGCGCCGCGCAATGCCGACTGGCTGGCGCTGCGCCATTCCGAGGCCGTGGCCGCGCGCCTGTGCCTGCTTGGCGACCGCGTGCCCGCGCCGGAGCTGCTGCGCCTGGGCATTGCCACCGAACTGGTCGAAGACGCCGAGGTGCTGGACCGCGCGCGCGGCCTGGCCGCCACCATCGGGGGTTTTCCGGCTGATGGCGTGGCTGCGATCAAGGGCGGCATGCGCGCCGCGACGAGGCGCATGGCATCTGCTGCGCGCGACAAGAATTCCTGAGGACCGATATTTCCATGACAGATTCCATCACCACCGACGACGACGCGTCGCTGCAGGACTTCCGCCGCGAGGTGCGCGAGTTCGTCGCCCGGTCGCTGCCCCATGCCGTGCGCGAGAAAGTCCGCCTCGGACTGGAACTCAGCAAGCCAGAGCTGGTCGACTGGCAGCGCCGGCTGGCCGAACGCGGCTGGCTGGCGCCGCACTGGCCGGCTGAATGGCAGGGCTGCAACTGGAGCGCCGAGCGCCGCGCCGCATTCCAGGAAGAACTGGTGCTGGCGCACGCGCCCGAGAGCGGCGGCATCACCTTCGAGATGATCGGCCCGATCCTGATCCGCTACGGCGCGCCGGCGCAGCAGCAGTACTTCCTGCCGCGCATCCTGAACCAGGAGCACTGGTGGTGCCAGGGCTATTCCGAACCGAACTCCGGCTCCGACCTGGCTTCGCTGAAGACGCGTGCGGTGCGCAAGACGCGGCCCGACGGCACCGAGGTCTACGTGGTCAGCGGCAGCAAGATCTGGACCTCCTACGCGCAGTACGCGGACTGGATCTTCTGCCTGGTGCGCACCGATACCGAGGCGCGCGCGCAGCGGGGCATCAGCTTCCTGCTGATCGACATGCGCAGCCCCGGCGTCAGCGTGCGGCCGCTGGTGGGCATCCATGGCTGGCACCTGTTCAACCAGGTGTTCTTCGACGAGGTGGAAGTGCCGGTGCAGAACCTCGTCGGCGAGGAGAACGCCGGCTGGACCATCGCCAAGTCCCTGCTCGAGCATGAGCGGCTGAACCTGGCGCGCGTGGCGGAGAACCGCCGCCGCCTGGCCAAGGTGCGCGCCATCGGCAACGAGCTGGAGGAGGGCGGCCAGCCGCTGTCGCAGCGCCCGTGGTTTGCACGCCGGATGCGCGCGCTGGAGGTGCGGCTCGAAGCGCTGGCTGCAACCGTGCTGCGCTTTCGCAAGCGGGCGCGCGCCGGCGAAACGCTGGGGCCGGAGACCGGCATGCTCAAGCTGCTGGGCAGCCGGCTGATCCAGGACATCGAGAACCTGGCGGTCGATGCGCTGGGGCCGGACACGCTGGCCTATGACCGCGCCGCGCACTTCGAGCCCGCCGTGCCGCAAGCGGGACAGTCGGCGTACGCCGCGGCGGCATCGGCGCGCCGCTTCGTCACCCGCGGCTACTCCATTGCCGGCGGCTCCAGCGAGATCCAGCACGAACTGCTGGCCAAGCAGGTGCTGGGCCTGTAGTGGCTCCAATCGTGCCCGCAACCCAGGACAAGGAACTGAACACATGAGCGATCCAACGGACGATCGCCGCATGCTGCAGGAAAGCGTGCGGCGCTATGTCGAACGCGGCTACGGCTTCGAGCAGCGCCGCGCGGCGCTGGCCGAGCCCGATGGCTTCTCGCGCAAGCACTGGCAGGCGTTTGCCGAAATGGGCTGGCTGGCCGTGGGGCTGCCCGAAGCCTGCGGCGGCCTGGGCGATGCCGCGGACCAGGCCCTGCTGGCCGAGGAACTGGGCCGCGCCCAGCCTGCCGAGCCCTGGCTGGCCAATGCCGCGCTGTGCGCGCCGCTGCTGGCCGCCTGCGGCGATCCCGCCCACGCCGCGATCGCGGCGGCGATGGCCGAGGGTGGCGCGATGCTGGCGCTGGCCGCATGGGAAACGCAGGGACGCTATGACGCCTTCGATATCAGCACCACCGCGCAACAGCATGAGCCGGGGCAATGGACGCTGGACGGCCGCAAGACCCTGGTGCTGGGCGGCGGCAGCGCCGCGGTGCTGCTGGTGCTGGCGCGTAGCGGCGGCCAGCGCCGCGACCGCGACGGCCTGACACTGTTCGCGGTGCCGGCCGACATGCGCGGCATCAGCGTCGATGCGCTGCCGACCTACGACGGCCGCCAGACCGCCAGCGTGACGCTGCGCCGCGCGACCGTGCCGGACAGCGCGCGCATCGGCCCGGTGGACGGCGCCTGGCCGCTGGTGGAAGCCGCCATCGACCAGGCCACGGTGATGGCCTGCGCCGAAGCCGTGGGCACCATGTCGCGCGCGTTCGACCTGACCCGCGACTACCTGGTGACGCGCGAGCAGTTCGGCCGCGCGCTGACGGCCAACCAGGTGATCCGGCACCGGCTGGTGGACCTCTATGTCAGCGTCGAGCAGGCACGCGCCATCACCGAGCTGGCGGCCAACGCCCTGCATGGCGATGCGGTGGCGCGCATGCGCGCGGTATCCCATGCCAAGGCCTTTGTCTCGGATGCCGGGCGCGCGCTCGGCGAAGACGTGGTGCAGCTGCACGGTGCGGTGGGCATGACCGACGAGATGGAAATCGGCCACTGCTACAAGCGCCTGGCAGCCCACGCCAACCTGTTCGGCGATGCCGACTGGCACTACGAACGGCTGGCGGCACTCGATCACGCGGCGCAGGCGCAAGCCTGAGCCGGTTCAGCCAGGGCGCCCGGGCCGCTGCCCGGTGCGCCCACCCATGACACGCCGGCAACGCACCGGCATGCGCGGCCAATGCGCCGCAACGGAGACAGCAATATGAGCAGCCAGCACACTGGCGCCCGCAGGGCTTGTGCCACGCGCACAGCAGCCCTGGCCGCGGCGCTGGCCCTGGCGGGCGCCGCCAGCGCGCACGCCGAGGCCCCGTACCCCAGCAAGCCCATCCGCATGGTGCTGCCCTCGGGCGCGGGCACCGTCACCGACCAGACGGCACGGCTGGTGGCCGAGCGCCTGACCGCCGCGCTCAGGCAGCCGGTGGTGGTCGACAACCGCCCCGGCGCCAACGGCATCATCGCCAACGAGACCGTGGCGCGCGCCGCGCCCGACGGCTACACGTTGCTGTTCACCTATGCCGCGACCATGACGGTGAACCCGTGGACCACGCCGTCGCTGCCCTATGACCCGATCAAGGACTTCACCCCCATCGCACGCCCCAGCCAGCCCGGCGGCAACCTGCTCGCGGTCAGCGCCAATGTGCCGGTGCACAGCCTGCAGGAGCTGATTGCCTACGCCAGGGCCAGCAAGACGGAACTGGCGTACTGCTCTTGGGGTGTGGGCTCGGGCGGCCACCTGGCCATGGAATACCTGAAGGCCAAGACCGGCATCCACCTGCGCCATATCCCCTACAAGACCGCCACCCAGTGCAGCAACGACCTGGCCGCGGGCCACGTCACCATCGGCATCACCGACGCCATCTCGTCGGTCCCGCACCTGAAGTCCGGCCGCATACGGGGCATTGCGGTCTCCGGACCGGAGCGCCTGCTGACGGCTCCGGACGTGCCGACCATGTCGCAGCAGGGCGTGCCCTTCCAGCAAGCCAGCTGGGTCGCGATCTTCGGCCCCAGGGGCCTGCCCGCGCCGATCGTCAACCGGCTCAACGCCGAGGTGAATCGCATCCTGCAGACACCGGGCGACCGCGAGAAATTCACCGCCATGAACCTGCAGCCGGCCGCGCCGTCGAGCCCGGCCGACCTGGGCAAGCTGGTCAGCGCCGACCTGGCCGCGTGGGGCGAGGTGGTGAAGGTGGCGGGGCTGCAGGCGAAGTAAGGCTGGACCACAACAACAACGGGAGACAGGCAGCGTGAAGGTAAGACAGTGGATGGTGATGGGTGCGGCGCTGGCCGCGGGCAATGCCGTGGCGGGCACGATGCAGTTGTTCGGGGTGGTCGATGCATCGATCGAATACGCCAGGGGCTCGGAAAGCGTGGTGCGCATGCGCGAAGGCCAGCAGGCCGCGTCGCGCTGGGGCATCCGCGGCATCGAGGACCTGGGCGGCGGGCTCAAGGCCAACTTCCTGGTCGAGTCGGGCTTCAATATCGACAACGGCACCGAGTTCTTCGGCAACAACCGGCTGTTCGGGCGGCAGGCCTATCTGGGCCTGTCGGGCAACTGGGGCGAGTTCCGGCTGGGGCGGCAGTACACGCCGTCGTTCTATGCGCTGCTGCGGCTGGATCCGTTCCTGCTCAATGGCGCGGTGTCGCCGTTCAACCTGCTGAGCGCGACCGCATCACAGGGCACCGGGCACGTGGCCTACGGCGCCCGCTTCGACAACGCGGTGCAGTATTTCTCGCCCAAGTGGGGCGGCTTTTCCTTCGGCGCAGCGGTGGCGCCGGGCGAGGTGCCGGGGTCGGCGCGCTCAGGGCTGAACTTCGGCATGAATGCGACCTACGAGGCCGGCAACGTCTACGCGTTCTACTCCTACCAGGGGATGTATTCGGGCGCCAACGTGCCGGTGGAACCGACGCTGACTTCCAACCATTTCGTCGGCGGCTCCTATCGCTTCAAGCCGGTGGAAATCGGCCTGCTGTACAGCGCCGCCAGCAGCGACCGGCCCGAGACCCGCTCGGCACGCCACTACGGCGTGACCTTCAGCTGGAACGTGACGCAGCGCGACACCTTCAAGGCCGCCGCACTCAAGCGCCAGATCCTGGGCGGCGGCCAGCGGCCGCTGGCGGTGACGCTGGGGTGGGACCATGACCTGAGCAAGCGCACCACCGCCTATGTGCGGGCGGTGCTGGTGCATAACAGCCCTGGCGGCAGCGTGAGCAACAACAGCATCGTGATCGATCCGGGTAGCGGGGATGATGCGAAGTCGGTGAGCGTGGGGTTGCGGCATCGGTTCTGAAACGGACTGCTGCCCGTTCATGCGGCGCTGAGGCCAAGCGGCTGAGGCTACGGAGACCCGGGGCGGGCTGCCACCTGTCCCGTGGCGCTCCCCGCAAAGTGGGGGAGGGCGCCAATCTCCAGAACGCATCCCGGGCTGTCGCTCGTGTCGGGTCATTTTCCTTTGTGCTTACTCTTCGCGCTTCACAAGGCGAACGAAATCGCACGGAACGACCCTATAGATCATGGCGATACGAGATTGATATAGGACATCCCTTAATTTCTATTGGAATTCTCATTCAATCGAAAACAATGGCGATATCTGAATAATCCACCTTCCTTCCTCAACGCATAACGGCTACCGTACGCGACGAACGCATCTTCTTGACGGTCATGCAAATGACGCGAGAAGCAAAGCACCGGAACACTGGTGCTTCTGCGGCAAGAGAAAGTTCAACGCTACGGAGTGCTGCACTTGGATAACCGACCGCCGTTCCTTTCCTCCCGCACCGTCACCGTGTCTGGTCCGGCGTTGCCGGAACTCTTCGGACAGTCCCCCTTTACCTTCGTACGCCTGGATGGCAAGGAAGGCGTCTGCGGCCTGTTCGAATACGACATCGAACTGAAGACGCCGGACAAGGCCTACAACTTCCACGGCCCGGAAGGCAACTTCGACTTGCGCGAGATGAACGGGCGCGAGCTGACCGTTCGCATCGAACTGGATGGCATGGGCACCGGGATGGCAGGCGGCGTGGGTGCCGGCACGCGTGAGATCAGCGGCATAGTGGACCGCGCCCGCTACCTGCGCGCCGAAGGGCGGCACTTTGTCTACGGACTGACCCTGCGTCCCTGGCTGTGGATCGCCTCCCAGAACCGGAACAGCCGCGTCTTCGAGAACCGCACCGACATCGAGATCATCGAAGAGGTCCTGTCTGCATACTCCTTTCCGGTTGAGCGCAGGCTCGACGTGGCGAAATACCCCAGGCGGGTCTACCGCACCCAGTGCGACGAGAGCGACTACACCTTCATCGCCCGCCTCATGCAGCACTGGGGCATATCGTGGTTCTTCGAACATTCTGACGGCAAGCACCGCCTGGTTCTGGTCGATCACGTCGGTGGCTATTTCAGCATGCCGAGCGAGGCGTACCAGGTGCTGGAAATCCATCCGCCTGGCGTCAGGGTCGACCAGGAACACCTCGATGCGTTCTCGGTTGTCGATGCCGTGGTCGCAGGCAAGTACACGACCAATGCCTACAGCTTCACCCAGCCGCGCGGCAACCTGAGCGCCAGCAGTTCGGACCCGCGGGACACGGGCCTGAACACTGGCGCGCTGCACCAGGAGGTGTACGACTTCCCCAGCGAGCATGCCCAGCCGGCCACGGACAACCGCCCGTGGGACGAAGGCGACATGATCGCCCGCATCCGCATGGAGGAAATCCGTTCGCGTGGCCTGCGCTGCTTTGGCACCGGCAACCTGCGCGCGGTGGTGCCAGGCTGCACCATGAACGTGAAGGGACACCCCCAGCAGGCGGCCAACCGCGAGTACGTGGTGCTTGGCGCCAACCTCAGGCTGGAAGACGTGGCCGAGGCCTCCGGCGAGGGCCAGCGCTGGCATTGCCGCGTCGAGTTCGAGTGCCACCCCACCCATGAGGTCTTCCGTCCGGCGCTGAGCATCCCGTGGCCGGTGGTCGCTGGGCCGCAAAGCGCGACCGTGGTCGGGCCGGAAGACAGCCATGTCGTGTGGCCGGATCAGTATGGGCGCGTCCGCGTCCAGTTTCCGTGGGACCGCTTCAACAAGATGTCCTGCTGGGTGCGCGTGGCCACGCCGTGGGCGGGCTCACAGTACGGCCAGATCAGCATCCCGCGTATCGGCAGCGAAGTTCTGGTGATGTTCCTGGACGGCGGCGATCCGGACAAGCCCATTGTGATGGGGGCGGTGCCGAACAGCCTCAACATGCCGCCATGGCAGCTGCCGGACCAGCTCGCTCTCACCGGCATTCGCAGCCGCGAGCACGATGGTGGTCGTAGTAACCACCTGGTGCTGGACGACACCAAGGGACAAATCCAGGCGCAGCTCGCATCGGACCACCTGCAGTCGCAGATCAGCATGGGGTACATCACCGGCATTCCTGACGTGCAGGGACGCCGCGACAAGCGTGGTGAGGGGCTGGAGGCGCGCACCGATGGACATGCCGCGCTACGCGCGGCGTTGGGCATGCTGCTAACCACCTACCCGCGCGAACGGGCCGAGGGCAACGCCATGAACGTGGAGGATGTCATCCATGTGTTCATGGAAGCCCTGACCCTGGCGGATTCGCTCGCCCAGAGCGCGGTCAATGCCCAGGCCCAGACCGGGCAGCAGCAGGAGGTTGCCAAGACTTTGCGCAGCCAGGCCGATGCGGTCAAGGGCGGCGGCAAGCTGGGGGAATTCACCGAGCCGCACATCACCGTTGCCAGCCGGGCGGGCATCGCCACCACCGCGCCGGGATCCACGCACCTTTACAGCGGCGAACACATTGCGCTGACCAGCGGCCAGCACCTCTCATTCTCCTGCGGCGGTGGCATGTACGCCACGATCAGCGACCGTTTCTCGCTCTTCGTCCAGCGCGACGGGATCAAGCTGTATTCGGCCAAGGGCAAGGTGGAGGTGCAGGCCCAGTCGGATGACGTCGATGTGATCGCACAGAAGGTGCTGCGCCTGCTGTCCACAACTGACTGGGTGGAGATCAGCGGCAAGAAAGGCGTTCGGGTCAATGTCGAAGGCAACGAGTTGCGCATCACGCCGGAGGGCATCGAGAACATTTCGACGGGCAAGTGGATTGTGTTCTCGGCCAGCAAGTCGCTCACCGGGCCAAAGAATGCTCCCTATACGATGCCCACCACCAAGATCTGCTCGCACCTGGCGGCGGGAGCGGCGGCATCCGGCGCCGGTGCCGTGCCTCTGCATTGAGGACGAACATGGCCGCACCCATCGGCAACCCATTGACCCAACTGCCCTGGCCGCAGGCCTGGGGCGACGGTTACCTGGTGCTCGATCCGCTAAATCACGATCCCACCCTCGCGGATCTGTCTGCCCTGACGCTACATCAGTGCTTGCCCGCCGGCATCGGCGACAACGCACACCTGATGCCCGCCGTGGTAGAGCTGGCCACCGTGTCGCCGGCAGACCGGCAGATGCTATTGAACGTGGCCCAGGATGAAGCCGCGCGTGGAGATCCGCCCCTCATCTGCGCGTGGCTGCAGAGCGTCGCCCCTGTCCAGGAAGTCAGCAGCCATCTGGCGTCCTGCCTCACCGGTACCGACCATGCCGGCGGACACGCGCTGTGGCGCTTCTACGACCCTCGCGTATTTGCGCACATGACGTGGCTGCTGCGTCCCGTCCAACTCCATGCGCTCCTTGGCCCGAGCGAGTCGTGGGGCTTCGCCTGGGCGGGCGATTGGTACCAGTTCGCCAGACCGACGCTGGCGGAGGCACCGCCGACGTTGCCGCGACCCTGGTGGCCAGACGCCAGGCAGTGGCCCACCGTCGAGCAAACCGCCGATATTGCGCAGGTCCTGACACGGATTGCCGGGCGCAACAAGCCGTCCCTGGCACAGGCCCGCACAGTGGACCGCGCCTTGCGGCACGCCGACGAAGTGCTGCATCTGACCCTGCCGGCGGATCGCCGTCACTACGCCACACACGTCGCGGCGTTTGGGCAGCCGTTCGAAGACCAACCGAAACTGCAGGCCGCATGGCCCGCCGTGGCCGCAGGCGAAATGACGCTGCGCCAGGCACTGGGATCGCTGTCCAGCGACGACTGGGAACTCATGAAAATCATGGCGCAGCACGCCAGGCAAATCTCATCGGAACGCCACCATGGTCATGTATAAGGTTGACAGCACGCTGGAATGTTCATCCAAACCGGTGAAGGCGTGCAATTTTTGCCATCATGCGCCCGGCTTGGCCGTGCTGCCGGTCCGGTACGCCGTCGTCGGACCCGAGGACAAGAACGGGGCGCCGCCGCTCTCAGGGAATTTCAGGATCGAGAACGCCCCTGCCCAGCTCGGCAGCGGGGTGCAGTACATCCTTCGCACGATGCGCCCCGGCTTCCTGTACGTCTTCCATGAAGCCATGCAAATGTGGGATGCCTATGTGGTCATGAAGGGCGGTCACCTGTGGAAGGTCATACCGGAGAATCCTGGCCCAGCCAAAGTCCCGGAGGCGTTCAGTTGCTGTGTTAGTTCGCACCACAGCCTTGAATCCCTGTATTTCACCATTCCCGATCCCGCGCACGCGACGCGTGTCTGGTACGCCTATTCGCATGTGGCCTGGACCAAGGCCCAACTGAACGACAACAAGCACAAAGTCGATGTGCGCAGGGCTCATATGCAATGCCTCGACGTGGCCGCCTGGATGGGCAACCAGAACCAGCCACACGCCGGCCGCGCGACGGAAATCAACAAGCGCGTGGCATCGTTCGCCATGACGCCCGAAGCGCAGCAACAAGCATTCCGGCATCTGAGCGCCACACCACCCGGAACCATTAACCTGGGCGAGATTGCTCCGATTGGCCCCATAAGCGGTTCGATGCTTGCGGATCGGATGGAGATCGTGTCCCCCGGCAAGGCGATGATGCTGGCGTTCAATGATCCGCTCGCAATCACTGAAGACCTGGGCATCCTGACCAATCCCAAGCTGCACGCTAAGGCAAACAACGGCGTCATCTGGGACAAGGCAACAGATCTGTTCCTGGATACGCTCGAAAAGAACATCCGGGCCAACGCCGAGGCGCAGCACACGAAAGAGGCGGAGGCCGCGGCGGCCGAGGCTGAGCGCATGAAGACCACGCCGGATGGATTTCCGGCTTACGAACTCATGTCGGTTCTGTTTAATGGAAAAGCGACGGCCGAGCGATGGAAGCGCGAAGATGCGGAGCGTGAAGCCACGCGACTTGCCCGCAAGAAAGCCGCCAGTGACGCCGCCTGGAAACCCTACGAAGACGAACTCACGCCAGGCAAGCGCCACCAGGACCTGAGTCCCAGACTGAAGGCCCTCAACGAGGACGTGCTGGCACCCATTGCGACCTCGCTCGCACAGTGGCTCATGAGTCCTCAGCTTGCTTCCTACATGCAATACCGGCATGACAAGATGGACCTGCCGCACGGCTATGTCTACAACGAATCCCTGACGCGCTGCCTGGAGAACGCGCTCGACACCGTGGAATGCCGTCGGGTCATCCAGCGTTGGTTCAACGAGGCGAATCCGGAGAACCACAGCAATCTGCTTGCGCGCGCCCTGTTGCTGGACCACAAGCCCATCATCGACACGGTGCCGGACCCGACCGACCAGGGCTATGCTGCCATCTTCGGCATCCTGAAGAGCGGTCTCGACAAGATGGACTCCATGGCAAAGGGCCTCACTCTTCCCGAAGCCCTAGCGAAGATGGGCCTGGTACCGCGCCTGACCTGGATACTGGCCGACCAGATCATCCCGACCCTTGCAAACAGCTTCAGTTCGGCATCGGCCAGGCTCGCCTTGTACGGGATGAGCCTGCTAGGCGGCGTGCGCCTGATCGCCCCGACGGCCAGCGTCATGCAAATCCGCGCGGTCGTGCTGAACGATCTCTCCACAGTGAATCCGGAGTTGTACAAGCAACTGGACCGCACCCGACGGCGCGAGGACGCCGTGGCACTCGGACGCGCGGCCAAGCGCATGGCTCAAACCGCCAGATTGGTGTGGTTCAAGACAGAGGACCTGGAGCGCATTCCGGAACTGAGCGCCCTCAAGCTGCGTACCGCCAATGACGTGCCTGGGGTGCGGCAAGTCAAGGCGGTCCTGGGTTCACGCTTCGTGAATGTCGGGGCGGTCGCCTGCATCCTGCAGGGACTGGCACTCTATCACGCCACGCAATCGTTCCGCGCAGCGGGCGAGTTCGACGAACCCGAAAGAGGAATCAAGCTGGTCGGCGGCCTGGTGTCCATGGCCGGGACCCTTGCCGAGCAGACTGGCGTCGTGCTGGAGAAGGCGCCGACGCACGTAATTGTCCGGCGCATCATGCGCTCGCCGCCGAAGGCGGAATGGCTGGAAATGGGCAAGAAGCTGGCTGTCAGAGGGCGTTGGATTGGTTTTGCCGGGGCTGCAGTTGGGGTGGGATGGGATGCGTACCATGCCTACGATGAAGGCATGAGGGGAAACCGGACAGTCTCAATACTATATTTTGGCTCTGCGATGTCCGGAGGCGCAGCAGCCGTCCTCCCGCTGGCGACTGAAGAATTCCTGGCCTTCCTCGTTGGGGTGCCTAGCTGGCCGTTCCTAGTCGTGTTGCTCGCGGTGAACATCGGCATCCTGATACTAGACGACCCGGCGACGCTCAAGTGGGCCAAGCGTTGCCGTTTCAGCAAGGGACCCGCCAGCGAACGCTACACCAGCCTGGAGACCGAGTCGTTCGAGTTCGTGCAACTGGGCCTCAAGGACGTCAAATAGGACTCTTCGATGAAATTCCCGACCAAGGATGAACGCACGCCTTTCTACTTCCGCCAACAGGGCAAACCGCTGGGCAAGTGGGAGCAAGAACACCGGCTCCATGTCGGCCAGCCTGCCAGCGAGCATGTGCTGGAGAGCGGCAATGTCTACCGCATTGATTCGACCTGCCTGGAGATCACCGATGAGTCGCAGGCTCGGATGCAGAACGTTGGTCTGCTTTGGATTATCTGTTCAGCATTTGCGTCGTTTTCTCTCTTTTACGGATTATTGCTTGCAACTAGCCCATTCAGAGACTCTGAGGAAATGATGGCGAAGAACGGGTATTGGTTCGGTACGATCGTCGGCATATTACTTGGCTTTAGTTCTGCAGGCTTCTTCGGTCTGCTTGCCTTCGATCCGATGCGTCGCAACATGTTCACGCTGAAGCGCCGCCCCATCCGCCTGAACCGGAAGACCCGTCGTATCTATGCCATTCGCACCAAGGACCCGGGCGGCATCTGGGAAGTGCCATGGAACCATGACGAATTCTTCTGTGTGGGCCATCGGCGCATGGGCGGATTTTCACGCGCCTATGACATGTACGACATCCGCCATTACCAGCTCGACGCGAGTGGCAACGTCGTCCGCGCATTCGTGCTCGGCCAGTTCGTCTTCACCCTGGAAGAAGCCTACGCGCAGTGGGAATACTACCGCCGCTACATGCAGGACGGGCCGGCTGGGCTGCCCGAGCCATATCGCTTCTGGGCGCCGCGGGAAACGTTCTGGGAAGGCTACAAGATCTGCAGAGGGGGTAAATTCTCCGGAGCGTTCTTCACCTTGACCGACGTCATCTTTGCACCGTTCGCACTGCTGGATGCGATCGCCCGCTGGCTCGTGCTCGTCACGTGCAGTGATCCCGTGTGGCCGCCGGAGATCGAGGCGGCGTGCAAGCCCATGCCCAATGACCCGTACGCGCGCCCGTACGCCGACGACTACATCGGCGTGCCGAGCGGCCCGGATGCCAGGCCCTCCCGCGAGGATCTGGCGCGAATGCTCGACCAGCAGCAGGAGCGACGCAAGCGTGGCGCGCTGACCCGCGCGGAAGCGGAAGCCCTGCTTCGAAGCACTACGGAACAGACCACATGACCGCCACTTCGCCGCTACCAGCGCCTCACGTTATCTTGATAGAGCAACCTTCCAAGGTACCGGGCAAGCGCGGAATGGAAGGATTCTGGGGCATGCGCTACGGGAACAAGACGGTCCTGACTGCCTACCTGTCGCCGATCGACCTGCTGTTGGACTCAATGCGGGGCAGCGCCCCCAATCAAGCCTTCAAGTTTCCATCCCTTGACCGGCTGCCCGCAGCCCGCGTGAAGCAAACCTTCCCGACCGGCGTGGAGTTGGACATTGCCTGCGGCTTTCTCGCCCGCGACGGACAGCTCCTGCTCAGCCCAAGCGGCAAGTGGCGGCGCAACGTCTTGGTGCATGACGTGCGCGCGCCATTGCGGATGAGAATTCTTATGCCTGAATACACCACCGATGGCCGACGCGAGATCAGCCGTCTCTTTGAGGGCGCAGGTCTCTTTGCCTGGCAGGACACACTGCAGTCGCTAGCCAGGATCTGGAAGGGCGACCGCATGAAGCACGCAATAGACAGCGCGCTGGCAACCGCAAGTACGGTAGTGCATTCGGCTGGCCAGGTCGTGAACCAGATCGCCGTATTCGATCCGGAGGCGGAACAATGGCATTTTGTCCCTTGCCAGACGATGGACGATGTGCCGGAGAACAATCACCCACATGGAGGCGGCGACAGCGCCACGGTAGGCTGACGTTGATTCGGAGCGTCTCGGCCAGACGACACGTTGTTCAATTCAGCCTTTCCTTGAGGCCATGTAATTTGAGACCCTCACCTCACCATGCAGACCGGCGAAATATCAAGGAAGTCGCGCCGGCACGGTATCCCGTGCCGGCGCCATTCACTTGTCGCAGCCTTACTTCAACTGCTGCGCAAACTCATCCAGCTGCGTAATGCAGGTGCCCCAGCCTTCATAGAACCCGAGCTCCTCATGCTGCTTGCGCGTGGCCTCGTCCGGATGCATCACGCGCGCAATGTAGCGGGTGCCGTCACCCTCGTCGGCCATGGTGATGACCGCGGTCATCGACAGCCACGGCTTGTTGGGCCGGTACCCGGCCACCAGGGCCGAGGTGGAGACGATCTTCTCCATCGGCACGATCTCGAGGAAGCATCCCGGGTTGTCGCTGACGCCGCCGTCCGGGCCTTTCATGAGGGTATGGAAGGCGCCGCCGGGGCGCATGTCGAAGGCCAGGACCTCGGTGGTCCAGGGTTTGGGGCACCACCATTCCTTGAGCAGCTTGGGATCGCTCCATGCACGCCAGACCTTGGCACGCGGGGCCTTGAGCAGGCGCGAGATGACCAGGTCCTGGCTTTCAGGGCTGGCGGCGTTTTCATTCGGCATCTGACTGTTCCTCCTGATGAAGGGCTTCGACAAGAGCGGCCAGGCGGTCGGTACGGGCCTCCCACATGGCGCGCTGGTCGGCCAGCCATTGCTGCGCGTCTGACAGCGGTTGCGGTACCAGTTCGCAAGTGCGCACGCGCCCCGTCTTGCGCGAGCGGATCAGGCCGCTGCGCTCCAGCACCTGCAGGTGCTTCATGAACGAGGGCAGTGCCATCGTGAACGGTGCCGCCAGCGCCGAGACCGTTTCCGGCCCGCGGCCGAGCACGCTGACGATGGCGCGGCGGGTCGGATCCGCCAGCGCGTAGAACACGTCGGAAAGCGGGGAAATATCGACAGCCTGGGACACGTCAGCAAACTCGGCACAATGGTTAGCCATGGGGCTAAGTATAGGGAGGCAAGCGGAAACTGCAAGCGCGAAATGCAAGACGCCCCGGCATCAGCCGGGGCGTCTTGTGATCGGGGAAGCGGGGCGCAGGCTATTGCTGCCGCACGTACGCCGCCAGCGCCTTGACCTCATCCGCCTTCAAGCCGGCAAACGGCGGCATCGGCACCGATCCCCATTTGCCGCTGCTGCCGCCGCGGATGCTGGCTTCCAGCTTGGCCTGTGCCTGCGCATCGCCCTTATAGCGGGTGGCGACTTCGTGATAAGCCGGGCCGACCACCTTCTGCGTCACGCTGTGGCAGCTCAGGCAGGCGTTCCTGGCCAGCAGGCCCTGCACGTCCACCGCGGCGGCGGCAGGCGCCGAGGCGGCCGCGGGTGTGGCCGGCGCGGGCTTGCCCGCCTTCTGCGCGATCGCCACGATCTCCGGGTCCTTGATCCTGGCGGAGCCGTAGGCCACCGCGAGGTAGGCGCCGAGCTGCTCGACCTCGCCATCGTCGATCGGCGCACCATAGGCCTGCTGCATTTTCTTCATCTCGGCGGTCCACTGCGTCAGGCTCAGGCCGGGCGGCTGGTAGGAGACGTAGTCGGCCGAATGGCAGATCGCGCATTTCTGCATGGCGATGCCGTAGCCGGGCAGCTTGGCCGGTTTGAGCTTGACGTTCTCCGCCGGCAGCTTGATGTCCTGGGGGGCCGCGGACGCGCTGCCCGCGCCCAGCAGGGCGAGCGCGAGCAGCACTGGGGTGATGGATCGATGCATGGTGCGCTCCTCAGGCGATGGTGACCGGCGTGGATTCAATGACGTTGCGGCGATAGCCGGCCGGGTTCCAGTTGGCCTTGGCGGGCTGCACCTCGCCCTGGACGCTGGTGGCGCGCACCATCAGCACCGCCGGGCCCTTGCGCGCGAACTTCACCGGCAGTTGCCAGGCGCGGAACGAGAAGCGCCCCAGGTCCTGGCCCAGCGTCGCGGCCTGCCAGCTCTGCCCGCCGTCCACCGAGACCTCGACGCCGCGGATGCCGGAGCCGCCATCGAAGGCAATGCCTTTCAGCTCCACCGTGCGCCCGGCGGGCAGCACGCCGCCGGCGCCCACGCTGGTGATGAAGCTGCGTACCGCCAGCGTCGAGATCGGTCGCGTCTTGCTGGCGGGGGTGCCCGGCGCCACGCATTGGCAGTCGTTATCCGGTACGCGATAGCCCTTGGTCATGAAGAACGCATCATGGCCTTCGAACGGGTGGTCCAGCACCTCGATCTCGGACAGGTGTTTGATCCAGTAGGTGCCGAAGTAGCCCGGCACCACCAGCTTGACGGGGTAGCCGTTGAGCAGCGGCAGGTCTTCGCCGTTCATGCCCCAGGCCAGCATCGGCTCGCCGTTCATGGCATGGGCGATATCGAGCGACTTGCGGAAGTCCGGCGTGCTCGGCAACACCGGCGTATCCATCCCGTTGAACGTGACCACCTTGGCGCCGGCCTTGACGCCTGCGTGCTCCAGCACCTTGCGCAGCGGCATGCCGGTCCAGCGCGCATTGCCCATTGCGCCGTTGGCAAGTTGGGCACCGAACACGCGCGGCTCGGAGAAGCCGCGGCTGTTGCCTGAGCACTGGTTCACGGCGACGATGTCCACCGGATCGGCCAGCCGCTTCAGTTCATCGAGCGACAGCTTCAGCGGCTTGTTGACGTGGCCGCCGACCGTCAGGCGGAAGGTGGCAAGGTCTACAGACAGCGGAATGTTGGCCAGGTGGTAGCGCACGAAGAAGGCGTCGTTGGCGGTGATCGGCCCCTCGTTGAATGCAGAGAAGGGCGTCTCAAGGTGTGGCGGCCGGGTGCTGACGCGCACCAGCGGGCGCTTGCCCGGATAGCGCACCAGCGGGCGGGGGCCGTCGGCCAGCGTGACGCCGTCGCTGATGCGCGCGGCCAGTGCGCCGAGCGGGGTGGCGCCGAGGGCGAGCAGGCCCGCGCCCTGGACGATGCGGCGCCGGGCCGGCAGCGGCTGGGCGGGGTCGGCAGATTCCGCCGGACTGTTCTTGTCTCGCATGGGGCGTCTCCTTCAGGGGCTTGTTGTGTCTCGCAAGGCGCTATGGCGGGTACTTTGAGGCCGCGGCATCAACTTGTGAAACGTGTTTTGCTGCTAGCACTTATCGATTGAATCGATATAGGGGAAGACCACGGGCGTTCCGCCGAGAAACCGCTTGCATCGCGAATTCCATTTCCCTACACTTACAAAAACGTTTTTGTTGGCGGAAATCGATAATATCCGAGGCGAATTGCGCACAGACGCAGCAAGTGGCTTGCGAGCCACCGGCACAAACGCTCACACACCAAACGAGGAGCAAAGCATGTCCCACCCCGCCCCCGCGCCGGTGGATGAACGGCTGCCATGGCGGCGCCTGTTTGTCTTCGGGCTTCAACACGTACTGGTCATGGCCGCGTCGCCGATCGCGTCCGTCTTCCTGATGAGCAAGGCGCTGAACTTCCCGCCCGCGCTGGCGGTGCAGCTGCTGAGCGCCACCTTTGTGATCTGCGGCCTCGGCACGCTGTTGCAGTCGCTGGGCAAGCGCGGCATCGGTGCCCGGCTGCCGTTCGTGATGCTGCCCGGCGGCGCCCCGATCGTGCTGTTTATCCTGATCGCGCAGCAGACCGACGTGCAGACCGCTGCCGGCGCGGTGATCCTGACCGGCGTGTTCTACTTCTGCGTGCTGCCGGTGTTCCGGCGCTGTCTGCGCTATTTCCCGCCGGTGGTGGTGGGGACGATGCTGCTGCTGGTGGCGATCAACCTGGCGCAGGTATCCGGCAAGCTGGTTGCCGGCCACCCGGCCGCGGGCAGCACGGTGGACCCGCTCAACCTGCTGCTGGCGTTCGCCACCATTGCCTGCACCGTGGCGGCATCGCGCCTGCTGTCGGGCATGCTGGCGCAGCTGGCGATCCTGCTGGGGCTGCTGGGCGGTGCGCTGGTGGCCGGGCTGGCCGGCGCGTTCCAGCCTGGCCATGTGTCGATGTCGCCCGTGTTCGCGTTGCCCACGCCGTTCCCGTTCGGGTGGCCGCATTTCGATGTGGTGGCGGCAATCCCGCTGATGGTGTTCGCCGTGATCTCGATGGTGGAGGCCACCGGCCAGACGCTGGCGATCAGCGATGCCGTGGGCCGGCCGGTTGACCAGCAGCGCGACGTGCCGCGCACCATCCGCGCCGATGCGCTGACTTCGCTGCTGGGCGGGATGTTCGGCACCTCGCTGATCATCACCAGCGGCGAGAACATCGGCATCGTGCGTGCCACCGGCGTGCGCTCGCGCTTCGTCACGGCGATGTCGGGCGCGATCCTGGTGGTGTTCGGGCTGCTGGTGCCGGTGTCGTCGCTGATCAGCGCGATTCCCGAGGCCGTGGTCGGCGGTACCGGGCTGGTGGTGTTCTGCATCGTCGGCACCATGGGCATCGACATGCTGCGCAAGGTGGACCTGCGCGACCACGCCAATATGTACGTGGTGGCCGTGGCGCTGGCCGTGGGCCTGCTGCCGATCCTGGTGCCCGGCATCTATGGCGGCCTGCCGGCCAATGTGCGCATCCTGGTGGGCAATGGCGTGGCCATGGGGGCCATTACCGCGGCGCTGCTCAACTTCCTGTTTTTCCATACGGGCCTGCGAGCCGCGGCAGCGGGCGCGGTTGCCCGCGACGATGCCGCCGCCACGCATTGACCCGGCTTCCTGAATTGCAATGACTGATCGTTCTGACTCGACGCCGGCCTGGCCCGGCGATACCAACCCGGCCCTGGTGCCGGACAGCTTCAGGCAGCCGCGCATCCTGCTGCCGGAATGGACCTTGCTGCGCCAGGGCGCGGTACGCGGCCACGCGGTGGTGGTGGAGGGCGGCCGCTTCACGGCAGTGGGCACGGCCGCGGAAGTCGCCGCACGCTTCCCCGAGCTGGAAACCCTGCCGCTGCCGCGCATGCTGCTGATGCCCGGCATGATCGACACGCACCACCACCTGACGCAGTCGTTCGGCAAGTCGCTGGTGTTCGGCGAACCATCGGAGATCTTCCGGCGCGTGTGGGTGCCGCTGGAAGGCAGCCTGAAGGCGGAGCACCTGTACCTGTCGTCCAAGCTGGCGGCGCTGGAAGCGCTGCGCGGCGGCTTCACCACCGTGGTCGATGCCGGCACGCGCAGCGACGCCGGGCTGGATGCGGTCGCGCGCGCGGTCGCCGATGCCGGCGTGCGCTGCGTGCTGGGCCTGATCTGCAACGACAAGCCCGGTGCCGAAACGCTCGACGCCGCGCCGATCCTGCGCCGCGCCGCCGCCCACCTGGACAAGTACGCCAGCGATCCGCTGGTGGCCCCGTCGCTGGCGATCTCGATTCCCGAGGTGGCCTCCGACGCGATGCTGCACCACGTCTACCAGTTGTGCGCCGAGTCCGGCCGCATCTTCCAGACCCATGCCAACGAGCACCTGGTGGCGGTGGAGCGCTCGCTCAACGCCTGCGGGCGCCGTCCGATCGAACATCTCGCCGCAGTCGGCGCACTGGGTCCGGCGGCACTGCTGGCGCATGCCACGCTGGTGACGCCGCATGAGATCCGCTTGCTGGCCGACACCGGCAGCGCGGTGGCTTACAACCCCGTGGCCAGCGCCTGGAAGGGCAACGCCGTGGCACCGGCCGAGACCATGGCTACCTTCGGCGTGCGCCTGGGCCTGGGCACCGATGGCACCCGCAGCGACGGCTTCCGCCTGCTGGACTATGCCGAGGCCGCCCAGCGCTTCGCCTTCGGCATCGGCGTGGGCGATTCCTCCTGCGGCGCGGGCTGGCGCTGGGTCGACATGGCCACGCACGACGCGGCCGATGTGGCGGGTCTCGGTGCGCTCACCGGCGAGATCGCCGCAGGCAAGCGCGCCGACTTCCTGCTGGTCGACCTGGACGTGCCTGAGCTGACGCCGTCCTGGGACCTGACCTGGGAACTGGTGCGCCTGGCCAACCGCGACCAGATCCGCGCGGTCTTTGTCGATGGCAGCCTGCGCCTGTGGCAGGGCTGGCCCACGGACTGGGACGCACGCGCGCTGATGCGGGCGATCCACGCCATGGCCGAGGACACCGTCGCCAACGCCCCGATCCGCAAGCTGCATGAAGCCGCGGACGTGCACCGAGTCCGCCATGCCGGCACGGAGGCATCCTGACCATGGACATGACGTTGTTCAGCGTCGGCGTGGCGGTCTTTACCGGCGCGCTGGTCCAGGGTGCGACCGGCATGGGCTTCGCGCTGATCGTGGTGCCGGTGCTGGCGCTGGCCGCGCCGGCAATGCTGCCCGGCGCGCTGCTGCTGGCGATGCTGCCGCTCAACGCCTATGTGGCCTGGCGCGAACGCCATGCCATCGATATGCGCGGGGCCGGCTGGATCAGCGCCGGGCGGCTGGCCGGCACCTTCGGCGGGCTGTGGGTGCTGGTGGCGATGCCGATGGCATGGCTCAACGCGCTGGTCGGCGGCAGCACCATTGCCGCAGCGGTGGTGTCATTGCTGGCGCCGGCCTTTACGCCGGGGCGGCTGACCTTTGCCTCGACCGGCCTGATCACCGGCGTGACCGAGACCGCAACCGGTGTCGGCGGCCCGCCGCTGGCGCTGGCCTACCAGCATGCGCCGGTCGCGACGCTGCGCGCCACCGTGGCGCTGTGCTTCCTGGTCGGTGAAGCGATCTCGCTGGTGGTGCTGGCGCTGAGCGACCGGCTCGGCATGGAGCAGGTGCTCTATGCCATCGGGCTGCTGCCGGTGCTGATGGTCGGCATGGTGGCCAGCCACCTGGTGCACAAGCGCATCAACCAGCGCATGCTGCGCATCGGCGTGCTGGTGTTTGCGCTGGTTTCCGGTGCGGTGGTGCTGCTGCGCGGTTAGTGTCCTAGACGCCTGGCGTGGACGATGCCCGCACCACCAGTTCGGGCGCGGGCCCGGTGATCACGTCGCGGCTGCGGTCGCCGGACAGATGTGCGAACAGCAGCTCCACGGCCAGCGATGCCACGCGCTCCAGGTGCAGGTTGACCGCGGTGATCGGCGGCTGCGCGCTGCGGGCGCGGATGCCGTCATAGCGCGTCACCACCAGCACATCGTCGGGCACGTGCTTGCCCAGCGCTTGCAGGTGGGCCATGGCGCCCACCGCAAACGCATCCACCGGCGCGCACAGCGCATCGAGCGCCGGCATCTGCGCCAGCAATTGCGCGCAGGCGTCGGCGCCAGCGGCTTCGCCGTGTTCCTCGGCTGCCTTGACGATATGGCAGGGCAGGCCCATTGCCTGCGTGAACTCGCGGTAAGCGCGTTCGGTTTCCACATACGACTGGCGCGGCGCCGCGCCGATCATCAGGCCGATATGCCGGCGCCCGTGCCCGTGCAAGTGCGCCAGCAGCAGCCGGGCGGTGTCGGCCGATTGCAGGTCGACGCAAGGCACCGGCGTGTCGGTCAGCGGCTCGCGTCCGATCGACACGATGCTGACGCCGCGCTCGCGCAGCCGCGCGATATGCGGGTCGCCCGCAATCGGCTCGATCACGATCGCGCCGTCGATATCCAATGTATCGAGCAGGCCCCCCGCGCCTTCCAGCGGTGGCACCAGCACCACGCCCAGGCCGCGCCCCATTGCCGCCTCGGCGGCAATCGCCGCCACTTCCATCATGAAGCCGAGCCGCGATGTGCCGCCCGCCACCGCGAATGGCATCGACGACAACAGCGCGATGCAGTTGGCGCGGCCCGACTGCAGCCGCTGCGCGCGCACGCTGGGACGGTAGCCCAGCTCGGCGGCAACGCGCTTGACGCGCGCACGCGTGGCCGGGTCCAGCACGCCACGGTCGTTCAGCGCGTGCGACACCGTGGTCAGCGACACGCCGGCGGCGCGGGCGACGTCATGGATGGTGATGCGGCGAGGGCGGTCTGGCGTGGATTCGGTCATGCGGGACACGGGCGATGGTTCAGGGCGGAGCATACAACAGCGCGCGGCAAGGGGCAGGCTCAGCGGCGCGCGTTGGCACCGCCAGCTTCGGACGACAGCGCTTTCCAGTGTTCGCGCGTGAACCGATAGAGCACCTCCAGCGCCGGCGACAGCGAGCGCGCCGCCATGCGTGCAATGCCATAGCGGCCGCAGCGGCGCGGATCGGGCGGCATCGGCACTTCGGCCATCAGCCCCGCGGCGCGCTCCTGCCGCGTGATCGAGAGTACGCCGAACAACAGCGTATCGCTGGCCAGCGTCACGCTGCGCAGCATGTCGAGGTTGTCGCAATGCAGGGTGAAGAGCTTGTCCGGCGCGGCGCCCGGCCCCCATAGCTCCGCCAGTTGCCGGCTGATGACGGTGCTGAGCGTGGTGGTTGCCACCGGGTAGGCGCGGATGGTCTCGATATCGATGCGGCGCTTGCGCAGGATCGGATGCCCGGCGCGGCATACAAGACCTGCGGGCAATTCACCCAGTGGCTCCACGTCAATGTCGTCGGCCGCACGCAGCACATAGGCATCGCCGACGATGGCGTCGATGGTCTCGTTGCGCAGGGCCTCCAGCAGGGCGCTGGTGGCGCCGCTCTCGGTGCGCACCTTGACGCGCGCGTGGGCCTGCGCCATGTGGATCAGGAACGGCGTCAGCAGCAGCGCCGCCGGCGCGGGCGCCACCCCGATCGTCAGCGAGCCCTCCTCGGCGCCGCGCACCAGGTCCAGGTCGCGCCGCAACTGGCGTTCTTCCAGCCGCATGCGGCGCGCGCGTTCGGCCACCAGCTCGCCGAACACCGTCAGGCGCGCGCGCCGCGCGCCGCGGTCAAAGAGCGGCGCCTTGAGTTCGTCTTCCAGCGCGCGGATGCTGCGGCTCAGCGCCGGCTGGGTCAGGTGCACGGCACGGGCCGCTTCGGAGAACGTGCCGTGCTCGACCACGGCGAGCAGATGCAGAAGTTTCTGTGTGTCCATGCGGAAAACCATGCGCGTTGGTTATGGGAGCGGTTCAACATTTGCATTTGAATCATACCCCCGCGCTCCCTATGATGACCGGAACACAAGAGCGGGCCGGTGACAGCACACACGGCGTCCGCCATCCACCGTCCATCGGAAATCGGAGAGACATCATGCTCAAGCTGTTTATCGGCCTAGGCCTGCCGTTTATCGGCGTCATCGGAATGCTGCCCTGGGTGGCGGCTGTCGAGCGCTTCGTGCTCGGCGTGCCCTTCATCTACGCCTGGATCTTTGCCTGGTTCGTGCTGACCTCCGGCTGCATGCTGGCGTGCTGGCTGCTGTTCGACCGCCACGCCGCCGACGCGGCGCATGAAGCCTGAAGGGAGACCACCATGACCACAGCGGTATTCGTCGGCTTCATTGTCTTCTCGCTCTACCTCGCCATCCGCTCGAAGAAAGGCCACGGCGCGCAGAGCGTGCATGACTTCTTCGTGGCGTCGCGGCAGTTCGGCGCCTACCTGGTGTTCTTCCTGGCGGCGGGCGAGATCTACAGCATCGGCACGATGGTGGGCTTTCCCGGTGGCATCTACGCCAAGGGACCGACCTACGGGGTCTGGTTCCTCGGCTACATCCTGCTGGCGTATCCGCTCGGCTATTTCCTCGGGCCCAAGATCTGGCAGGCGGGCGCGCGCTATAACGCGATCACGCTGCCAGACCTGTTCAAGGGCCACTATGGCAGCCGTGCGCTGGAGCTGATCGTGGCGGGCTCGGCGATCCTGTTCCTGCTGCCCTGGGGCCAGCTGCAGTTCACCGGGCTGGTGGCGGCGCTCAAGGGGCTGGGCTGGGAGTTCGAGCCGGTGTACCTGGTGATGATCTCGGCGGCACTGGCCTTTACCTACATTGCCATCTCCGGCGTGCGCGCATCGGCCTATATCGCCATCCTCAAGGACATCCTGATGGTGGTGGCGATCGTCGTCACCGGCGTTGCGGTGGGCTGGAAGGCGGGCGTGGGCGAAGTGTTCCATGCCGCCAGCATGCAGGTCAGCAACCAGATGAATGACACCCAGCTGCGCTTCTCGATGAGCACCATGCTGTTCCAGGCGCTGGGCTTCTACGTGATGCCGTTCGCGGTGCAGAACTTCTTCACGGCCAAGAGCGCCAACACCATCCGGCGCACGCAGGTGGCGATGCCGCTGTACATGCTGATGTATCCGTTCCTGGTGCTGGCGTCGTACTACGCGATCAGCCAGAACCTGCAGCTCGCCTCCCCCAACGAGGCCTTCTTCGCGGCCGCGGTGCGGCTGTTGCCGGACTGGCTGCTCGGACTGGTGACCGCCGGCGCGGCGCTGTCGGGACTGCTGGTGCTGGCCGGCATCTGCCTGGCGATCGGCCCCATCGTCACGCGCAACCTGCTGCCGGGCATGCCCGAGGCGCGCCAGAAGCAGGGCGCCAAGGTGGTGATCGTGATCTACCTGGTGCTGTCGATCGCCATGACACTGGCCACGCCGAACCTGATGCTGACGCTGATCAATACCACCTACTACGGCGTGACGCAGTTCTTCCCTGGCGTGCTGGTGATCCTGTTCTCGCTGAAGGTGCGTCCGCTGGCGATTGCGCTCGGCATCGTCACCGGCCAGGCACTGGCGATCGCGCTGTATGTGCAGCAGGTCGACTTCGGCGGCATCAACCTCGGGCTGGTCAGCCTGGGCGTCAACCTGCTGGTGACCGCGCTGGTGAACTACACGCCCCGACTGGCCCGCGTGCAGGCGGCGTGAATGACCGGAATCATGCAATCCATGACACAAGACGACACGGCGCGCACGCAGGTATTCGTGGCGCGCAAGATCCTCACGATGGAAGCCGGCCAGCCCGAGGCGACACATGTCGCGGTGCGCGACGGCAGGATCCTTGCCGTGGGCGGCGCCGCCGAGATGGCCGGCTGGCCGGATGCGGTGCAGGTCGACACCTTCCGTGGCAAGGTGCTGATGCCCGGGCTGGTGGAAGGCCATTGCCACCTGATGGAAGGCGCGATGTGGGATGCGGTTTACGTCGGCTACTTCGACCGCCGCGATCCGGACGGCAAGCTGTGGCGCGGCCTGCGCACGCTGGAGCAGGTGATCGATCGCCTGGCGGGCGCGGCAAGCCAGATGCATGACCCGGACACACCGCTGCTGGCCTGGGGCTTCGACCCGATCTATTTCGGCGCCAGCCGGCTGTCGGTGCGCGAGCTGGATCGCGTCTCGGCCACGCGGCCCATCGTGGTGATGCATGCCAGCGTGCATCTGATGAATGTCAATTCCGCGATGCTGGCGCGGGCCGGCATCGACGAGGACACCGATATCGACGGCGTGCACAAGGACGCGCGGGGCTTGCCCACCGGCGAGCTGCAGGAATTCGCGGCGATGTTCCCGGTGCAGCGCGTGCTTGGCAGCGGCCTGTCGCTGGCGGCGGCCGAGAATGCCGACGCGGTGCGCCGCTTCGGCCGCGTGGCGCAACTGGCGGGCGTGACCACGGCGACGGATCTGGTCAACGACCTGTCGCCCAAGGGGCTGGAGACGCTGCAGGCGGTCACTGCCGACCCCGGCTTCCCGCTGCGCATCGTTCCGGCGTTCTCGCCGCAGCGCAATGCGCAGGGCGGCCCCGCCCGCGTGCAGGCCGCGGCGGCGGCCGGCACCGACAAGCTGCACTTCGGTCCGGTCAAGTTCATCGTCGACGGCTCGATCCAGGGCTTTACCGCGCGCTTGCGCGCGCCGGGGTATGCCGGGGGCCAGGCCAATGGCTTGTGGCTGATCCCGCCGGAGCAACTGCTCGACGCCTTCACGCCATTCCACCTGGCCGGCCTGCCGCTGCATATCCACACCAATGGCGACGAGGCGACGCAAGTGGTGCTGGACGTGCTGGAAGCCATGCTGTCGCGCCATCCGCGCGCGGACCATCGCCATACGCTGCAGCACTGCCAGCTGGCGGACGAGGCACAGCTGGCGCACGCGGCGCGGCTGGGCCTGTGCATCAACTTCTTCTCCAACCACCTGTACTACTGGGGCGATGCACATGCCGGCCAGACCGTGGGACCGGCGCGGGCCGCGCGCATGAACCCGGCGGGCACGGCGCGGCGGCTGGGGATTCCGTTCGCGATCCATTCCGATGCGCCGATCACACCGCTGACCCCGCTCTTTACGGCGTGGTGCGCGGTGCAGCGCCAGACCGCTTCCGGCCGCGTGCTGGGCGAAGCTGAGCGCCTGCCGGCCGCCGACGCGCTGTATGCCATCACCATGGGTGCGGCCTATACGCTGAAGCTCGATCACCGCATCGGCAGCATCGCGCCCGGCAAGCTGGCAGACTTTGCCGTGCTGGAAGATGACCCGACCGAGGTGGCTCCAGAGCGCCTGAAGGATGTGCGCGTCTGGGGCACGGTGCTGGGCGGGCGCGTGTTCGCGGCGCCGGCACGATGAACGCGCGGGCTCCGGTCCCGCTGGCGGTGGTCGGCGGGTACCTTGGCGCCGGCAAGACCACCTTGCTCAACCGCCTGCTGGTCAACGCGCAGGGGCGCCGCATCGCGGTGCTGGTCAACGATTTCGGCGAGATCAATATCGATGCCGCGCTGATCCGCACGCGCAGCGACGACGTGATCCAGCTGGAGAACGGCTGCATCTGCTGCTCGATTGGCGGCCGGCTGGCCGAGGCGCTGGTGGCCATCGCAGCGCGGGAGCAGCGGCCGGACTTGCTGGTGATCGAGGCCAGCGGCGTCTCGGACCCGCAGCGCATTGCTCAGGTCGGCTTGCTGGATCGGGCCTTTGTGCTCAATGCCGTGGCGGTGGCCGTGGACGTGACCGAGGTCGGCCACAACCTGCACGATCCGCTGGTGGGCGACATGGTGCGGCAACAGATCGCGGGGGCCTCGGTAGTGGTGCTGACCAAGGCAGACCTTGCCGATGCGGATGCGCTGGCAATGGCTGCCGCCACGGTCGACGCCATCGCGCCGCATGCCGCGGTGCTGACCGCATGCGAGGGCGAGGTGCCCTTGTCGGTCTTTGTTGACGCCGCCCCGCCGGAACCACATGCCGATGCCGTGCTGCAGGCGGGCGGGCACTGGCGGCGAGCCGTCGGCACCGTGCCCGCCGGCATCCGCAGCATTTCATACCAGACCGGCCGCGGCTTCGACAAGGCGCTGCTGCGGCAGGCGCTGAAGGCGCTGCCGGTGCGGCTGCTGCGCGCGAAGGGCATGGTCAGGCTGGCAGCCGATCCGCGCCTGCACGAACTGCATGTGGTCGCGGGCCGCATGCGGCTGAGTCCGATGGCGCAAGGCGATGCGGCAGGGTCTGCAATGGTCCTGATCGGTGCCTTCGGTGCGGAGGAGGAGAGGCGTATCCGCGCCTGCCTCGATCTGGCGCTCGCCTGAGCGGGCGCGCGAACGGCGTCGCTGCGGCGCCGCTCAGGTGTGGAATTCTTCCGGTTCCGCATGCGCCGGCCTTCCTTCCCAGCCGCCACGCTCGAACTCCGCAATCACCTGCGCCCCAAACAGCAGCAAGGTCGCCGCGATCTCCAGGCTCAGCAGCACCACGATCGCCGTGGTCAGCGAACCATAGACCCGGCTCACTTGCGACAGCGTGGTGAAGTACCACGCCAGCACATGGCGGGAGATTTCCCACAGCACGGCCGCAACCAACGCGCCGCTCAGCGCATGCCGCAGCGACAGCCTGCCAACCGGCATCACCATGTAGATCGAGGTCAGCATCAGCACCTCGCCAATGAAGCCGAGCAGGTAGAGCAGGCCGGTCGAGAGCCGGTCCAGCGACCAGTCGCGGCCCAGCACTTCCACATGCCGTTCGCCGATGGCGAGCAGGCCGCCTGACACCACCGTGACCAGCAGCAGGCCCACGCTAAGTACCGCGATATAGCAGTAGGGCAGCAGCGCCGAGACCAGGAAATGCCGGCGCCGGATCGCCACGCGGTGCTCGAAGATGACCGACATGGCATTCTCCAGCACGGTGAAGGCGAGCGAACTGAAGAACAGCATGGTGACCAGCAGCACCCAGCCGATCGTGCCACGGTTGCGCAGGAAGGCGGCAAGCTCGGTGATCAGCGCCCTGGACTGCCCCGGCACCACCCACTCCAGGTAGCGCGCGAGCGTGGACAACAGCAGGTCTGGTTCGATCACGTGCGACAGGGCAATGATCATCAGGATCAGCAGCGGCACGATCGACAGCAGCGCGTAGTAGGCCACCGCGCCGGCCAGCAGCAGCCCCTGGTTGGCGCGGAACTGCCTGAGCGTGTGCCAGGCAAAGCGCCCCGGATGGCGGAGCAGGTCACGGACGCGGGCGTCGGGAAGCTGCATGGCAGACATCGGAGAGGAAGGGGTTTCGCCATTATGCGGCTTCGATGCCTGACATTCCACCGGGTTATGGCTCTATTCCGAATGCATCATTGTGGTCGGAATCCGCTTCCTCCAAGATGGCGCCCGCGGCCTGCACTATGCGGGCTTGCACCTCATGCATACAAGGCGGCGCACCGTGCGTGCAACCGCCTGGACAGGAATGGAGACAGCATGCAAGCGCAAACAGTGTCGCGCAGGACGGGATTCGGACGCAGTCGGGTGTGGCTGGCCGTGGCGCTGCTGGTGGCGCCGATGAGCGTTGCGCTGGCGCAGGGCACCGGCCAGCCTTTGGCTGTTGCCGAGGACGAGGTCATGCAGGGCTTTCCGCCGCCGCCCGACAAGCAGGTCAGCCGCGGCAGCGGGCTGCGTCCGCCGTATATGCGCTGGGCGTTCCGGCATGCGCGCGAGATGTCGCCGACGGCGGGCATCCGGCATGCCAGCCAGCCGCTGGCCCTGGCCGGCCAGCCCGGCACGGAACTGGACGGCACCACCTTTGCCGTGGCCGGCAAGACGGTCCGACTGGCCGACTACCTGCGCGACACCCATACCGACGGCTTTATCGTGCTGCACCAGGGCAAGGTCGTCTATGAGCGCTACCTCGCGGGCTTTGGTCCTTACCAGCCGCATATCTGGGCCTCGATGACCAAGTCCGTCACCGGGCTGCTGGCCGCCATGCTGGTCGAGGAGGGCAAGCTCGATCCGCAGGCCCGGCTGGCGCAGTATGTGCCGGAACTGGCCGGCAATCCGTTCGGCGAGGCCACGGTACAGCAGAACCTGGATATGGAGGTGCCGGTGGGCTACCCGGAGGGGCTGCCGCCGGACCTGGCGCTGTTCGGGGCGGTGGGGATCGTGCCGCGCAAGGCGGAGGCGCCGGACACCATCTATGACTTCCTCAAGGTCGTCCACGCCACCGGCGGGCGCGACGATGGCGGCGTCTGGTACTACCAGAACGGCTCGCCGGAAGCGGTAGCATGGGCGCTGCGGCGCATCACCGGCAAGAGCTGGGCGCAACTGGTGACCGAGCGGCTGTGGGCCCGCTTTGCCGACGATGATGCCTACACCCAGGTGGACCGCCAGGGCACGGAAATGGCCAGCGGTGGCATGAATTCCACGCTGCGCGACGCCGCCCGCTTTGCCGAGGCCGTGCGCCGGGCGGCCGCGGGCGACGCCTCGGGCGGGATCTCGCCGGCGGCGGTGCGCATTGCGCTGCAGCCGGCCGGCAACCAGGTCCGATTTGCGCGCGGCAACACCATGCCGGGCCGCGACGGCTATGGCTACCGCAACTACTGGTTCCAGCGCAACGACGGCGACGGCAGCATCGAGGCCAGCGGGCGCTTCGGACAGAAGATCTATATCAATCCGGCCAGGGGGCTGACGGTGGTGAAGTTCTCCGCCAGCCCGGACGGCGCCGCGCGTGCGACCAGCGCAGCCGCGGTGCGCAAGCGCGACGATCCGGCCCGGGCGCTGGAATCCGCCGAGGCCATGGTGGCCGCGGCGCTCGCGATCCAGCGCGCGGTCAGCCGCTGAGCCACGCCGGCAGCGGCCGGCAGAGTCTCCCGATCTGGACTAGGCCGGCGTTTCCGCCAGCACCTGCGGTGCCCCCGCCGCCCGCCGCAGGCAATCCAGCATGGCCATGACCGCCGCGCGCGACTGCGCGTCGTCACGCCAGTACATCGACACCGAGCCGAACCCCGCCAGCCGCAGCGGCACGATGCGCAGCGCGCCCAGCTCTTCCAGCCTGCGCGCGGTGCGGTGCGAGGCCAGGCCGATCATGTCGCTGTTGTTGAGTAGCGTGAGATTCAGCACAGTGGAATTGCTCTCCACGCAATCGGCCGGCAGGGCACGCTCGGCGCTGGCCAGCGCGCCTTCCAGCGCATTGCGGATGGGCGTGCCGCGCGGCCACACCACCCAGCGGTGGCGATACAGGTCGTCCCAGCCGATGCGCCCGCCTTGAAGCAGCGGGTGGCGCGGCCGGGCGACGAAGTGGATCGGCTCCATGTAGAGCGATTCGGTGCGCATGTGCGCGTCCTGCAGCTCGGGCGCCGAGCGGCCCACCACGATATCCAGCTCGCTGTGCGCCAGCTGGCTCATGAGCCGGTCCATGGTCGTTTCCACCAGCCGCACGCTGGCGCGGGGCATCTGCTGCAGCAATTGCAGCGCTGCCAGCGGCACGGTATCCGCCGACGACGCGCCCGACGTACCCACCACCACGATCCCGCTGCCGCCGTCGCGCATGGCCTGCAGGTCGTCGCGCGCGGTATCCAGCTGGGCCTCGATCCGGCGGGCGTGCTCGATCAGCGACTCGCCGTAGGGCGTGGGCCGCAGCCCGCGCGCCTGGCGCTCGAACAGGGGCAGCCCGATATCGTCCTCAAGGTCCTTCAGCCATTTGGAAAGGCCCGGCTGGGTCGTGTTCAGCATGGTCGCCGACTGGCTCATATTGCCGGTCTCGGCCAGGCTCAGCAGCATCTGCAGGTTGCGCAGCCGCAATCTCTGGGTCCAGTCCATGAAGCTACCTATATAAAAAAACGTATCGATAAGATGAAAAGTTCATTTCAAATCTTATAGGGTCGGGCGTATAACGACAACAAGACGGTGCGCATCGACACAGGCACCCGCAAAGAGCGCTCCCCAAAGCACCTGCAAAAGTCACGGAGACAGCATGTCCGAACACACCCCAGACCCGGCCCGCGTGGCCTATTACGAAGAAATCGGCCGCAGCCACATGACCCCGCTGTGGGAGTCGCTGCACGCGCTGGTGCCGCCGCAACCGCGGCCGCAGATCGTTCCCGCCATCTGGAAGTACGCCCAGATCCGCCCGCTGGTGATGCAGGCCGGCGGCGTCATCAGCGCCGAGGAAGCGGTGCGCCGCGTGCTGGTGCTGGAGAACCCGGGCATTCCCGGCAAGTCGAGCATCACCTCCACGCTGTACGCCGGCCTGCAGCTGATCCTGCCGGGCGAAATTGCGCCCAGCCACCGCCATACCCAGTCCGCGCTGCGCTTTATCGTGGAAGGCAAGGGCGCCTGGACCGCGGTCAACGGCGAGCGCACCACCATGCATCCCGGCGACTTCATCATCACGCCGTCGTGGACCTGGCATGACCATGGCAACCCCGCCGTCGAGGACGGAGGCGAGCCGGTGGTGTGGCTGGACGGGCTGGATATTCCGCTGGTGCAGCAGTTCGATGCCGGGTTTGCCGAGAACTACCCGCAAGCCCAGCAGCCCGTGACCCGCGTCGAGGGCGACAGCTTTGCCCGCTTCGGCCATAACATGGTGCCGGTGCGGCACCGCGTGACCGATCCCACTTCGCCGGTCTTCAGCTACCCGTACGAGCGCTCGCGCGAGGCGCTGGACCAGCTCTACCGCAACGGCGAGCTCGATGCCTGGGACGGCGTCAAGCTGCGCTATATCAACCCGGCCACCGGCGGCTGGCCGATGCCGACCATCGCCACCTTCATGCAGTACCTGCCGGCGGGCTTCCAGGGCAAGACCTACCGCAGCACCGACGCCACCGTCTACAGCGTGGTGGAAGGGCGCGGCACGGTGCGCATCGGCGACGACCAGTTCCAGTTCGAGCCGCGCGACACCTTCGTGGCCCCGTCGTGGGCGCCGGTGCAGCTGGGCGCGCTGGAAGACGCGGTGCTGTTCAGCTATTCCGACCGGCCCGTGCTGTCCGCGATGAACCTGCTGCGCGAAGCGCGCACCTGAGCGTCTCGCGACCCTGATCCGACCTGCCCCGGGCGGTGCCTGCGCGCACCGCCTGAGGCTCCCGCTTACCTGACGACTTCCGGAAACCTCGAACCATGTCCTACGTCTTCACGCCCCCCGCCACCGTTTCCATCCCCGTTGCCGGCAGCGACGACCAGTTCGCCGTGCGCCGCGTCTATTGCGTGGGCCGCAACTACGCCGCCCATGCGCGCGAGATGGGCTTCGATCCCGACCGCGAGCCGCCGTTCTTCTTCTGCAAGCCGGCGGACGCGATCGTCCCGGTGCAGGCAGGTACCACGCTGGACCTGCCGTATCCGGCGCAGACGCAGAACTACCACTACGAGGCCGAGCTGGTGGCCGTGATCGGCAAGGCTGGTTCGGATATCCCGGTCGAACAGGCACTCGAACACGTCTGGGGCTATGCCGTCGGCCTCGACATGACCCGCCGCGACCTGCAGATGAAGATGCGCGAAATGGGCCGCCCCTGGGAAATCGGCAAGGCCTTCGATGCCTCGGCGCCGGTCGCCCCGATCCACCGCGCCAGCGAGATCGGGCATCCGCAGCAGGCCGGCATCTGGCTGACCGTCAACGGTGACACGAAGCAGCGCAGCGACGTGTCGCACCTGATCTGGTCGGTAGCAGAGACGGTGGCCTACCTGTCGCAGTTCTTCCGCCTGGAACCGGGCGATGTGATCTTTACCGGCACACCGGAAGGCGTGGGCGCGGTCAAGGCCGGCGAGACCATGGTCACGGGCGTGGACGGCCTCGGCGAACTGGCCGTGCGCGTGGTCTGAACCTCTGAATCGCAGCACAGGCATTACCGATCATGCAGCTCTATAGTTTCTTCAACAGCTCCACGTCCTACCGGGTGCGCATCGCGCTGGCCCTCAAGGGCCTGCCGTACGACTACCTGCCGGTCAATATCCGCACCGGCCAGCACCGCGAGCCGGAATATGTCGGAAGCATCAACCCGTCCGCGACCGTGCCCGCGCTGGTGGATGGCAGTTTTGCGCTCGGACAGTCGTTCGCGATCATCGACTACCTGGACGCGCTCCAGCCGGTGCCGCGCCTGCTGCCGCAAGACCCGGTGCAGCGCGCGCGGGTGCTGGAACTGGCCACGCTGATCGGCTGCGACATCCACCCGGTCAACAACCTGCGCGTGCTGCGCTACCTGCAGGACGTGCTGAAGGTCACGCCCGAGCAGAAGGATGCCTGGTACCGCCACTGGATCGATGAAGGCATGGCCGGCGTGGAACGCCTGCTGGCGCAGCACGGGCATGGCAGGTGGTGCTTCGGCGATGCGCCGACGCTCGCTGACGTCACGCTGGTGCCGCAAGTTGCCAACGCCCTGCGCATGGGCTGCGACCTGAGCCGGTACCAGCGCGCGATGGCGGTCTACGCACACGCCAGCGGCCATCCCGCCTTTGCCCAGGCCGCGCCAGCGCACCAGCCCGACTACACCGCCTGACGCCACCACGCAGGCCAGGAGACAAGCATGAGCAGTACCAACAACGCGACCGGCAAGGTCCTCATCATCGGCGGCGGCATCGGCGGCCTGGCCGCGGCGCTGGCGCTCGCACGCCAGGGCATCCGCATCGAACTGCTGGAACAGGCCGAGCAGATCGGCGAAATCGGCGCCGGCATCCAGATGGCCGCCAACGCCTTTGCCGCGCTCGACGCACTGGGCGTGGGCGAGGCCGCGCGCAGCCGCGCGGTCTTTACCGACTACCTCAGCCTGCGCGATGCGATCGATACCAGCGAAATCGCCCGGGTCGACGTGGGCCAGGCGTACCGCGAGCGCTTCGGCAACCCGTATGCGGTGATCCATCGCGCCGATATCCACCTGTCGATCCTGGAGGCGGTGCAGGACCACCCGCTGATCACCTTCCGCACCAGCACGCGCGTTGAACAGTTGCTGCAGGACGACCAGGGCGTGACCGTGATCGACCAGCACGGCGAACACCACCGCGGCGATGCCGTGATCGGCTGCGACGGCGTCAAGTCCGCGGTCCGCCAGGCGCTGATCGGCGACCAGCCGCGCGTCACCGGGCACGTGGTCTACCGCGCCGTGGTCGACGTCGCCAACATGCCGCAGGACCTGCAGGTCAATGCACCGGTGGTGTGGGCCGGCCCGCACTGCCACCTGGTCCACTACCCGCTGCGCGGCGGCCAGCAGTACAACCTGGTGGTGACCTTCCACAGCCGCGAGCAGGAAACCTGGGGCGTGCGCGACGGCAGCAAGGCGGAAGTGCTGTCGTACTTCGAAGGCATCCATCCGCTGCCACACCAGATGCTGGACCGGCCCACTTCCTGGAAGCGCTGGGCCACCGCCGACCGCGACCCGGTCGAGCGCTGGAGCTTCGGCCGCGCCACCATCCTGGGCGATGCCGCACACCCGATGACCCAATACGTGGCCCAGGGCGCCTGCCAGGCGCTGGAAGACGCAGTCACGCTGGGCGCCGCGGTGCAGGCCGCCGGCGGCGACTACGAGGCAGCATTCAAGCTGTACGAGCAGGCCCGCATCCCGCGTACCGCGCGCGTGCTGTACGCCGCGCGCGACATGGGCCGCGTCTACCACGCCAAGGGTGTGGACCGCCTGGTGCGCAACAGCCTGTGGACTGGCCGCACGCAGGCGCAGTTCTACGACGCGCTGCAGTGGCTGCATGGCTGGCGTGCCGACCAGTGCCTGAGCCCCACGCCGTGGCTGTAAGCCGCTGGCGCAACTTTTCTTCGCAGTCAATCCGAAACGATCTGGCGGCCGCGCATAAGGCAGCCGGACGTGACTCGCCCCTAATCCTGGCATCAAGGAGGAGACCACCATGCCTGCCAGCCAACCCCTGAACGTCACCGCGTTCATCGACCGCCAGCCGCTGTCGGCGTTCCAGGTGAGTATCGTCGTGCTGTGCTTCCTGATCGTTGCGGTCGATGGCTTCGATACCGCGGCGATCGGCTTCATCGCACCAGCCATCCGCGCGGAATGGCAGCTGACGCCGGCCCAGCTGGCGCCGCTGTTCGGCGCCGGGCTCGGCGGCCTGATGGTCGGCGCCTTCGTCTTCGGCCCGCTGGCCGACCGCTTCGGCCGCAAGGGCGTGCTGGTGCTGTCGGTGCTGTTCTTCGGTGCCGCCAGCCTGGCCTCGGCCTGGTCGCAGGACCTGTGGACGCTGGTGCTGCTGCGCTTCCTGACCGGCCTGGGCCTTGGCGGGGCCATGCCCAACGCCATCACCCTGACCTCGGAGTTCTGTCCGGAAAAGCGGCGCTCGTTCCTGGTCACGACCATGTTTTGCGGCTTCACGCTGGGCTCGGCTTTCGGCGGCCTGGCTTCCGCCGGGCTGATCGATGCCTTTGGCTGGCGCTCGGTGCTGGTGGCCGGCGGGGTCATGCCGCTGGTGCTGGCGGCGCTGCTGCTGTGGCTGCTGCCGGAATCGGTGCGCTACCTCGTGCTGGCCGGCAAGCAGCGCGAACGCATCGTCGCCACGCTGCAGAAGATCGCGCCGCAAGCCGACCTGCGCGACGCCACCTTCGTGGTCGGCGAACAGCGCAGCACCAGCTCGCCCGTGCGGCACCTGTTCCGGCCCGAGCTGCTGCGGGGGACGCTGCTGTTCTGGCTGACGTTCTTCATGAGCCTGCTGGTGATCTACCTGCTGTCCAGCTGGCTGCCGACGCTGCTGCGCACCGCGGGCCATTCGCTGCGCACGGCCGCGCTGGTGACAACCATGTTCCAGGTCGGCGGGACGGTGGGGGCGATTGCGCTGGGTTGGCTGATGGACCGGATCAATCCGCACTATGTGCTGGCGTCCAGCTATTCACTGGCGGCGCTTGGCATCGCGGCGGTGGGCAGCGTTGCTTCCGAGCCGGTGGCTGCGGGCATGGCGGTGTTCCTTGCGGGCTTCTGCGTCTCAGGGTCGCAGGTGGGTGCGAATGCGCTGTCAGCCAGCTTCTATCCGACCGACTGCCGTGCCACAGGCGTGAGCTGGGCCAACGGCGTTGGCCGGATGGGGTCGGTGGTGGGGTCGGTCGGCGGGGCGACGATGCTGTCGATGGGGTTGGGGATGCCGGCGTTGTTTGCACTGATCGGCGTGCCGGCACTGGTCGCAGGGTTGTCGATGTTCTCGTTGGGGATGGTCAGGCGTCAGAGGGCGGTGGAGCGCCTGGCAGTCTGAAGGCGGGCGGCCGCGGGAGCCATTGACTGAGGGGGAGGCGCATGGTCGGTCGTCGGGAACACGCTGACCGAGGTCTTCTGCAACACCGTGTGATGCGCGGCCGGCTGCCTGCGCCATCAGCCGAACACCGCCTCCCAGTCGACATCCCCCTTGTCGCGCGGCCCGAGGTTCAGTTCGCGTTCCACGTGATCCAGGTGCGCAAGCATCCGCGCGCAGGCGGTAGCGGCATCGCCAGCCTCGATCGCATCGACGATGCCGGAGTGCTCGTCATCCGGGCAAGCCGGTGCGTTCGGTGCGTTGTAGAGCGCGATGATCAGGCAGGTGAGCGGGCAAAGCTCCCCCATCAGCTTGATGAAAAAACTGTTGCCGCCCAGCTCTGCCAGCAGCATGTGGAATTCGCCCGTGAGCTTGATCAGGGTGCGATGATCGTTATCCGCGCGGGCGCGGGCCTCCTTGGCCAGGTGTTGGCGCAGGCGGCGTAGCCCGGCCTTGCCAGCGCGCGCGACCACATTGCAGACAATGTCACGTTCGACCACGCGGCGCGCCGCGAACAAGTCTTGTGCTTCCTGTACCGACGGACTGGTGACATAGGCACCGCGGTTCGGATGCAGCTGCACCAGTCCTTCCTTGGCCAGGACCGTCAAGGCCTGCCGTATCTTCGTGCGGCTGACGCGAAAAGCCAGTGCGAGCCGTTCCTCGGCCAGCTTCATGCCAGGCGCAACGCGGTGCTCCATGATGGCCTGGCTGATGCGTTCCGCAATGGAAGGCGCCTCTGCTTTTGCGGCCATGCTGTGCTGGGTCGTCAACGTTATCTGCTCGATAGGTGGAGAAGTGGCGCCTTTTTGCCCGCATCCGGGATGCTGGTGAAGGCAATCCGGATGCCAGGCAACGGCTGGAAATATTGTATACAGGTTAAAACGGGCCGCCCACAAGAGCCAGCACAAGAAAACAAGGGATTTCCCTCTTCGTGTTTCGGCCGTTGGGCGAGATATTCTTAATGGCTTCCATCATGGTTGTACACAATTTTGTGCACTAAAGTCGGGCGAAGGGCGGGGCGGAGCGAGTGCATGTGGCACGGCGGCGGTGCGGGCTGACCGCATGCCCATGTCCGGCGTGGGCCAGGCCCGTGACCGGGCAGTGGCCCGGAACTTGCGTCCGCGTGCGGCAACGCAAGCAAGGGGACTCACATGGCAGGCACCACGACCAGGACAAGGGAGGCCAGGAAGGAAGCCGCAACACGGGCGGTGGCGCCTGCCGCCAGCGCCGACCCGCCGTCACGGGAAGGGCGGGAATGCCGGGACGGCGACAGCACGGTGCAGTCCCTGACGCGCGCGCTCCAGTTGATCGAGCTGTTGTCCGATGACGACGAGGGCTACCGGCTGGTGGATCTGGCGGCACGCAGCGGCCTGTCTACGTCGACTGTCCATCGCCTGCTGACCACTCTGGAGCAGCGCCAGTTTGTCCAGTTCGATCGCGAGCGCAGCCTGTGGTACGTGGGCGTGCGTTGCTTCTCGGTGGGTGCCGCTTTCGCCCGCCGGCGCCGCATCAGCGAACTTGCCCTGCCGGTGATGCAACGGTTGAGCGCGTTGTCCGGGGAGACCGTCAACCTGGGCGTGGCCAGCGACGGGCAGATTGTTTTCGCCTGCCAGGCAGAGGGTCCCCACGGCAGCCGCGCGCTGGCCAGGCCGGGCCAGCGCGCGCCGCTGCATGGCACGGCCATGGGCCAGGCGGTGCTGGCCGCCAAGAGCGAGCCCGACGTGCTGCAATACCTGCGCACCTTTGGCCTGCCGCGCCTGACCAACAACACCATTGCGCGCCCCTCGCGCCTGCATGAGACCCTGGCCGAAGTGCGCCGGCGCGGCTATGCGGTGGACGACGAGCAGAATGCGGTCGGCCTGTGCTGCATTGCCGCCGCGATTTGTGACGAGCACGGCCGGCCCTTTGCCGCGGTCTCGCTGGCCGGTTCCAGCCAGCGCATCGTGCGTGCCCGTTTCGATGAGCTTGGCGCCTGGGTGCGTTGGGCTGCCACAGAGATCAGCGCAGCCTACGGCGGGCGCTGCACCCGCGTGCCCTGCCCGATGCCAGTGCCCGCAGCGTCCTTGCCTTTCCACGCGGGCGCGCCGGAAAGCTGTTGATTCCTAAGGGTTTATTCAAGAAGTTCCGGCGTGCGGGAAAGCCGCCGCGCGGGTCTGGCCATGCGCTTCAATGGAAGCAATGTCACGACCGGCCCCCGCACCATGAAGACCCTGCTTGCCGATACCCCCTGGAGCCGACGGCTTGCCGCCGGCATTGACCGTATAGCCATCCTGTGCGGATGGTGGCTGATCGTGCTGTCGGTGGCGACCTGCGTCGAAATGCTCGGGCGCAAGCTGGGTGGCTTCAGCTTGCAGGGTATCGATGAAATCGGCGGCTATACCTACGCCATCCTTGGCGCGTGCGGCTTTGCCTACACCCTGGTCGGGCGCGGCCATACCCGGGTGGACTTCCTGCTGACGCGCTTTCCGGTCAAGGTGCGGGCCGTGCTCAACCTGCTGGCGATGCTGAGCCTGGCTGCGGTGGCCGGACTCTGTCTCTGGCGCGCCGGCCATGTGCTGGTGGACACCATCGACCTGCACAGCACCGCGTCCACGCCGCTTGCCACGCCCCTGTGGATGCCCCAGACCCTGTGGCTGGCCGGCTATGCCCTGTTCGCACTGGTGGCGGCCTGCGCTGCCTGGCACGCCCTGCAGCTGCTGGTGCGGCGCGACTGGGCCCGCCTGAACAGCCAGTTCGGGCCGCAGACCCTGGCCGAGGAGATCGAGGCGGAGGCGGACATCCGCGTCGCCGCCGCGCCCGCTGAGGGCAATGGCGCAGGCCAGGGCAGCGCTGAAGGCAAGAGCGAAGGAGCGGCAGCATGATCGGTCCCATTGAAATCCTGCTCGGGCTGTGCCTGATGCTGGGGCTGATGTTCCTTGGCTTCCATGTGGCCACCAGCATGCTGGTGGTGGGCGTGGCCGGGGCGCTGGCCTATTTCGGCATGCCAGCGATCGACGCATTGGGCGAACAGTTGTGGGCAGCCGGCGAGGACTACCTGCTGCTGTCGATCCCGCTCTATATCCTGCTGGGCGAGATCCTGATGCGCGGCGGCGCGACGGACAAGATGTACCAGTCGCTCGGCGACTGGCTGAACCGCCTGCCGGGCGGCCTGCTCCATACCAATATCGGTGCCTCGGCCTTGTTCTCGGCGGTGTCAGGGTCATCGGTGGCCACCGCGGCGACGATTTCCACGGTCGCGCTGCCTTCCTTCCGCAATCGCGGCTATGACCAGCGCATGGTGCTGGGCTCGATCGCGGCCGGCGCCAGCCTGGGCAACCTGATCCCGCCCGGCGTGGCCTTCATCATCTACGGCTCGATGACCAATACTTCGGCGGCGCGGCTGTATGTGGCGGGCGTGCTCCCCGGGGCCATCATGACCGTGCTGTTCCTGGCCACGATCCTGCTGATCTGCCTGTGGAAGCCCGCGGCGGGCGGCCCGCGCGAGGCCCGTGTGCCGCTGCTCGCCAGGCTGAGCAACTCGCGCCACCTGGCGGGCCCGCTGCTGGTGTTCACGGTGGTGATGGGCAGCATCTACACCGGCTGGGCCACGGTCACCGAGAGCGCCGCGCTCGGCGTGCTGGTGTGCCTGCCGGTGGCGGCCGCCTACGGCAAGCTCAGCGTCGCCATGCTGCACGACTGCTTCCGCTCCACGCTGCGCCTGACCGCGATGACCGCGCTGATCCTGGTGGCCGCGCTCTACCTGAACTTCGTGCTCTCCATGCTGGGGGTGCCGCAGGCGCTGGCCGGCCTGATGAAGCAGGTGGACGTGTCGCCGGCAGTGTTGCTGTGGCTGCTGGCAGCCCTCTACCTGGTGCTGGGCATCGCGCTGGAGACCATGCCGATGCTGGTCGGCACGGTCCCGGTGGTCTTCCCGATCGTGCAGGCGGCCGGCATCGATCCCGTGTTCTTCGGCGTGTTCATGGTGCTGATGTGCGAGATCTCGCTGATCAGCCCGCCGATCGGCATGACGCTCTACGTGATCCAGGGCGTGCGCGGCGAAGGATCGATCAATGAAGTCTTCCAGGGCACGCTGCCGTTCTTTGCCGCCATGGTGGTAATGACCGCCGTGCTGATCCATTTCCCGGCGATTGCCACCTATCTGCCCAACCTGATGTTCGGGCATTGACCTCCAAGGAAGCTCCCATGAACGCCAAACGAATCGCCGGCGCGCTGATCGCGGCCGCCCATGTCGCCTGCGTTGCCGCCGTGCTGCTGCCGGGCACTGCCCAGGCACAGCCTGCTCAACCAGCCCAGCAAACGAAGCTGCGTGTAGCCGGCAACCTCGTCGCGACCGGCCTGATCCAGCAGAACAAGGAGCAGCCCTTTTTCGAGAACTTCGCCAGGAACACCGGCCTGCCGATCGATGCCGACTACAAGCCGATGGATGTGCTCGGCATCAAGGATTCAGACGGCCTGCGCGTGCTTCGCTCCGGGCTGTTCGACATCGTCAGCCTGCGCCTGGCCCAGGTCTCGCGCGACGAGCCATTCTTCCTCGGGCCGGACATCGTTGGCCTGAGCACCGACTACGGCTCGGCCAGCAAGGCCGTGGATGCCTACCGCAATGCCTTCGACAAGCGCCTGCAGGAACGCTACGGCGCCAAGCTGCTCGGGATCTGGCCGTTCGGGCCGCAGGTGGTGTTCTGCAAGTCGCCGATTGGCGGACTGGCCGACCTGAAGGGCAAGAAGGTGCGCGTCTATGACCAGTCCCTGGCCAAATTCATCGAGAAGCTCGGCGGCATTCCGGTGACGATCCCCTTCGGCGAGACCCAGCAGGCGCTCGAGCGCGGCGTCACCGATTGCGCGATCACCGGCCCGAGCTCGGCGAACACGGCGGGATGGCCCGAGGTCACCTCATACTTCATGCCAGTTGGCTTCCAGATCGCGCTGAATGCGTACGCCATCAAGCTCAGCCGCTGGAACGCGCTGCCGCCCGACCAGCAAACGCGCCTGGCCGAGGCCTTCCAGCGTTTCGAGCGCGATACCTGGTCCTACTCGCGCGTGTTGTTCGAGGATGCCTCGCGCTGCAACGTCGGCAAAGAGCCGTGCAAGACCGGCAAGAAGTTCGCCATGAAGGAGGTGCCCGTGCGTCCGGCCGACCTGCAGCTGGTGCGCGACGCGCTGACCACGGTCTCGCTGCCGACCTGGACCGAGGTCTGCGACAAGTCTTACCCGCAATGCTCGGCCATCTGGAAGCAGACCATCGGGCCGCTGGTCGGGCTCAAGTGAACACTGAGGACGGCGGAGACGACGATGGATGATCTTTGGAAACTGCCGGCACATGCGCTCACCGACGGCTACGCCACCGGCCGCTTCACGCCGCAACAGGCGCTGGCGTCCTGCCTGGCGCGCACGGCGCACTGCAATCCGGCGCTGAACGCCGTGATCGCATTCGATACTGAAGGCGCCATGGCGGCGGCACAGGAGAGCACCGCGCGCTGGCGCCGTGGCGAGCCGCTGGGTGCGCTCGATGGCGTGCCGGTCACCGTCAAGGACAACCTGCACGTGCGCGGCCTGCCCACGCATTGGGGCAGCCGCGCGCTGGCGGGCTTTGTCCCGAACCGCGACGAACTACCGGTGGCGCGCCTGCGCGCGGCCGGGGCGCTGATCTTCGGCAAGACCAATGTGCCGGAGTTCGCCATGCAGGGCTATACCGACAACCTCGTCTTCGGCACAACCGGCAATCCCTGGCAGCCGGCCCTGACGCCGGGCGGGTCTTCCGGCGGCGCGGTGGCGGCGGTGGCATCGGGCTGCTGCCCGCTGGCGCTGGGCACCGACGGCGGCGGCTCGATCCGGCGCCCGGCCTCGCATACCGGGCTGGTGGGCTTCAAGCCGTCGCCCGGCCGGCTGCCGCGCGGCGATGGGCTGCCAGAGATCTTCATGCGCTATGAAGTGGTCGGCCCGCTGGCCCGCTGCGTGGCCGATGCGATGGCCATGGCCGAGGCGCTGGGCCAGCCCGACCCGCGCGATCCCGATTCCCGGCGCTTTGCCGGCGTGCCGCTGCAGATGCCGCCGCGGCCATGCCGGGTCTTGCACGTGCCCCGGTTCGGCGATCATCCGGTGGATGCGCGCATCGCTGCCTTGACCGGGCAGGCAGCGCAAGCGCTGCGTGAACTTGGCCACACGGTGGATACCGCGCAGGCGTTCGATCTGGCTGAAGCGACCAATGCCAAATGGTCGCTGTTGTCGCAGGCCGGCCTGGCCTGGCTGGTGGAGCAGGGCGGCGCGCAACTGCCGTTCTGCCCGCCGCTCGATGCGGGCACGTTCGGTGCTGCCACGCAGGCCAATGCATCGGCTGGCGCAGGCCTGCGTGCCGTGCAGCTGTTTGATCTGCTGATGGCCGTGGAGCGTCTGCGCAGCGAGCTTTCCTTGCTGTTCGCACGCTACGACCTGCTGCTGACGCCCGCCGCAGCGGCATTGCCATGGCCGGCCGCACAGTCGCACCCGCCTGTGATCGAAGGCCGCGAGGCCGGGCCGCGTGGCCATGCGGTGTTCACCGCATTCGCCAATGCTGCCGGCCTGCCCGCGATCTCGTTGCCATGCGGCGAGGCAGAGGGCTTGCCGGTTGGCCTCCAGCTGGTGGCGGCGCCGGCCGAGGATGCGTTGCTGCTGGCAATCGCGCGCCAGTTCGAGCAGGCCTTCCCGAGGGCGCCGGGATTCCCGCTCGACGGGCAGGGCCGATGAAGACCCTGGTTGCGCCAGGTACGGCGGCGCTCGCGCAGATGCTCTGCGTCGCGCGTACGCGCGGCGAGCGCGTCGATCCGGCACTGTTGCACCCGCTTGCGCATGGCGGCAGCTACGCCGTGCAGGATGCCACGCTTGCCATGATCGGCCCGATTGGCGGCTGGAAGGTTGGTGCGAGGGGGCCGGGCCAGGAACCCGCCTGTGCGCCGCTGCCGGCGGCCGGCCTGCTGCCGGATGGCGTGGGCCTGCGGGGGCCGGCCTGGCGCCTGCGCGGCATCGAGGTGGAGGTTGCCTTTGTGCTCGGCGCCAGCCTGCCGCCGCGCGGCCGGCCTTATGAGCGCCGGGATATCGAGGCCGCGCTTGCGCTGGTGGTGCCTGCCATTGAAGTCGTGGAAAGCCGCCTGGAGGACTGGCTCGGGGCCGGCAGCGATGCGCAGCTGGCCGACCTGCTCAGCCATGGCGCACTGGTGACGGGGCGCCCCACGCCGTTCGCGCGCGAGTGGCTGCACCTGGGCGCGCTGGAGGCCACGCTGCGCTTCGGCCGGCGCACCGTGGCGCATACCGTCGGCGGGCACCAGAGCCCTGATGTCGGCGCGCTGCTGGTCTGGCTGGCCAACCACTGCGCCGCGCGCGGGGCGGGGCTGAAAGCCGGGCAAGTGGTGACCACCGGCACCTGCACCGGGCTGCTCTTTGCCTCTGCCGGAACCCGCGTCAGCGCCGGGATCGAAGGGCTGGGGACGCTTGCGGCGTGGTTCTGAGGGCGGGGGCTTACGGAACCCAGCCAGGCAGCTCCGATGCCTGCCGGACCCAGCTTGCCACCAGCGCCTCGTCAAGCTCGGCGTCTTCGTGGATGTGGAAGTAGCGTGTGTTCTTGTCCTTGGATTCGACAGGGGGAACAGGGCGCAGCGACATGCCACGGAAGAAGGCCACCTTGATGTACTTCGTCATGCAATGGAAGCTGAGGAACCAGCCCTGGCCCTCGATGCCATAGAACGGCGAGTTCCACTTCACTGCCTTGCGGACGTTGGGAACGTTGCGCTCGATGAGCGCGTCGAGACGGCGCCCGGCGTCTTGTTTCCAGCCCGGCATGGCGGCGATATAGGCCTGCACGGGGGCATCTCCGTCGGCCTTCGCGATCTGGGGGTTGCCGCCTGCGAGCAGGGGCGGGCTGGCAGCGGCCCGCCTGGCCGGAGTCTTCGTTGCGGCGTGCGCCGGCTTCCTGGATGGTTGGTTCGCCATTGCCTTCACTCCATCGAATACACGCTGACCACCTGACAGACAGGCCAAGTCGCCCAGGGCAGACATAGCCGCTGACGACAGTGCTTGAAGCACGACAATCGGGCTATGCTAACCTGCTGAAGCGGATCGGGCAACGAACGAGGGATCGACCGGAACGCTCTCTGTCATGGCCGGACGCGAGCTGCCTCATGCGCGGGAAAAATTCGAGGAATAGGCATCCATGAATCCATCGGAACGTATCGACGAGCTGATCGCAGGACTCACTGACTGGCGTGGCAAGACGCTGGCGAAGCTCCGCAAGACCATCCTCGAGGCCGACGGCGAGATCATCGAGGAATGGAAATGGATGGGGAGCCCGGTGTGGTCACGCGACGGCATGATCGCGGTCGCCAACGCGCACAAGGAGAAGGTGAAGATCACCTTCACCAACGGGGCGAGCCTGCCGGATCCCGACAAGCTCTTCAACGCCGGCCTCGGCGGCAACAAGTGGCGTGCGATCGATCTCTTCGAGGGCGACAAGATTGATGCGCGTGCCATGAAGAATCTCATCCGTGCCGCGATTGCGTTCAATCAGGGCAAGTCGAAGAGGAAGGCACCGTCCGCGGCTACCCGGGCGAAAGCACAAGAGAGCAAAGAGTAAAGGGACACGAAGCATCCTGGCGTGCGGGCGCGCGCCTGAGCATCGCAAAGAACGTCCCGTCCGGCATGCTCCACGCATATGGAATGCCGGTTTTCTTCGTTGGTTTTCGCGTGCTGCGCGCGTAGGTTCGTGGGTTTCAATCTCCCCGCGAATGCCATGACCGCTTCCCGACGACAGTTCCTGCGCCAGGGCGCCGCCGCCACGGCCGCGCTCGCCTCCGGCCCCATCCTTTCCTTCACCACGTTCGCCACCGGCAATGCACAAGCGCAGGGGCGCCCGGTCCTGAAAGCCGGCGACCAGAAGGGCGGCCTGCGCGCGCTGCTCGAATCCGCCAACGCGCTCGACGGCCTGAACTACGACATTCAATGGACCGAGTTCCCTGCCGCGGCACCGCTTGCCGAGGCGCTGAACGCGGGCGCGGTCGACAGCGGCCCGATCGGCGATGCCCCGGCGATCTTCGCGCTGGCTGCCGGCACGCGGATCAAGCTGATCGGCGCCAACCGCTCTGATCCCTACGGCACGGCAATCCTGGTGCGGCCCGACTCGCCGCTGCGGCAGGCGGCCGACCTGAAAGGCAAGAGCATTGGCACCAACCGTGGCTCGATCGGCCACCTGGTGACGCTCAAGGCGCTGGAATCCGCGGGGCTGAAGCCGGAGGACGCCAACCTCCGCTTCCTGCCGCCGGCGGATGCCAAGCTCGCATTGAGCAGCGGCTCGGTGGACGCGTGGGCGACGTGGGAACCCTATACCGCGATGGCGGAAACCAGCGGCCACGCGCGCGTGCTGGTCAGCGGACGCGGGCTGTGGTCCGGCCTCAGCTACCTGGCAGCCACCGATGCCGCGCTGGCGGCCAAGCGCGCGGTGCTGCAAGACTTCCTGCGCCGGGTGGTGCGTGCGCAGCAATGGTCCTACCAGCACGTGCCGGAGTTCTCGGCGGCCCTCGCCCGCATCATCGGGATCCCGCCGCAGGCGGCACGGCTGCAGTTCGAGCGGCGGCACACGCAATGGCGGCAGATCGATGCCGAACTGATCGCCGAGCAGCAGCGCACGGCGGATTTCTACCAGAAAGCTGGGTTGCTCAAGCAGCGGCTCGATGTGCGGCAGACCTTCGACTCCGGGTTCTCCCTTACCGCCTGACTGCCGCGGGCGGCGCCAGGCCGTGCACTGAGTCCATCGACGGCCTCGGCAAGCGCCTCCGGCACGACCATGGCCTCGCCGGAGGCCGCTAAGGATTTCCATGATTGACGCCGACCCGCGCCAGCCCATTTCACGGCCTGGCGCGGCCTGCGCCGGCGCGGACCGTTCTGGTCCCAGCGAATCCGGGCAACTGGTCCTATAGGCCCGGAATGGCCCTCACCTATAAAGCCGTGACCCCCAAACATATTTCCCGTTCCGAGGAGCAAAACCATGCGGTGGATCAAGCAGATAGCGACGTATTTCGCCCTGGTGGCCGCGCTGGCGCCAGCCGCACACGCCCAGAGCAAGAATGTAGTAATTGCTTACCAGGACATGGTGGTGCCCTGGCGCTACGCGCAGGACATGAAGGAGCTGGAAAAGCAGACCGGCTACACGGTCTCGTTCCGGCAGTTCGGCGGCGGCGGGGACGTGATCCGCGCCATGGCTTCGGGCCAGATCGCCATTGGCGAGGCCGGCACCTCGCCGATTGCGTCGGCGCTGTCGCAAGGGCTGGATGTCGAACTGTTCTGGATCCTGGACGATATCAACGCGGCCGAGGCGATGGTCGCGCGCAATGGCAGCAAGATCGCCAGCGTCGCCGACCTGAAGGGCAAGCGCGTCGGCGTGCCCTTCGTGTCGACCACGCACTACCACACGCTGGTCGCGCTGGAGCGCGCCAGGATCAATCCGAAGGACGTCCGCATCGTCAACATGCGCCCGCCCGAAGTAGCCGCCGCCTGGGAGCGTGGTGACATCGACGCCACCTTTATCTGGGACCCGGTGCTGGCCAAGCTCAAGCAGTCCGGCACCGTGCTGATGACCTCCGGCCAGATCGCCGCCGACACCGGCAAGGCCACCTTCGACGGCATGATCGCCAACAAGAAGTTTGCCCGTGAGAACCCGGAGTTCATGGTCAAGCTGGTGCGCGTGCTGGCCGCCGCCGATGAAAACTACCGCAAGAACAAGGCGTCCTGGACCCCCGATTCGCCCATGGTGAAGGCGGTGGCCAAGGTGTCTGGCGCCAAGCCCGAGACGGTACCCGCGAGCATGGCGCTGTACGCCTTCCCCACGCTGCAGGAGCAGGTGTCGGAGCGCTGGCTGGGCGGCGGCGCGGCGCGCGCGCTGCAGTCCGCGGCGCAGTTCCTCAAGGAGCAGGGCACCATCCAGACCGTCCTGCCGGACTATGGCCCGGGCGTCAATGCGGAATGGGCAAAGCGGGCGTTGCGCTGACGCCGCGCCCATCGCGCTGAAGATGGCCGCCGCGCTCAAGCCAGTCCCGCGCGGCCCCGAAAGTCCTGTTGCGGAAGCCCATCATGTACAAGCTTGAAATCGATAATCTCAGTGTCAACTACGGCGTCGCGGGCGGCGCCAAAACGCTGGCCCTGTCGCAAGTCAACCTCACCATGGAGCGCGGCGATTTCGTCGTGGCGCTCGGTGCCTCGGGCTGCGGCAAGACCACCTTGCTGTCGTGCATCGCAGGCTTCATGGAACCCTCGGAAGGCGAGATCCGGCTGTCCGGCAAGGTGGTGCGCGGGCCGGGTGCCGAACGCGGCGTGGTGTTCCAGAAGCACGCCCTGATGCCGTGGCTCAGCGTGGCGGACAACGTCGCGCTGGGGTTGCGCCTGCGTGGGGTGTCGCGTGCCGAACGGATGCGGGTCGCGCATGAGAAGCTGGCCGCGGTCGGGCTGGAAGATGTCGCCGGCAAGCCGGTCTATCAGCTCTCGGGCGGCATGCAGCAGCGCGTCGGGATTGCCCGCGCGCTCGCCTGTGATCCGGCGGTGATGCTGATGGACGAGCCGCTGGGCGCGCTCGACGCGCTGACGCGCGAATCGATCCAGGCGCTGATTCTCAAGCTCTGGGCCAAGGAACAGAAGATCGTCTTCTTTATCACGCACAGCGTGGAAGAGGCGCTGTTCCTGGCCACGCGGCTGATTGTCATGACGCCGTCGCCTGGCCGCATCGCGCACACCTATGAACTGCCGTTCGCGCGGCGCTTCATCGAATGCGGGGACGCCCGTGCAGTCAAGGCCGACCCGGAGTTCATCCGCTATCGCGAAGAGATCATTGATCTGATCCATGCCACCGCTTGAGGAACACGAGATGCCCGCTTCCGTCCAACGCATCGAACCCACGCCGCGCGTCACCAAAGCCGCCGCGGCCGGGGCCAGCCAGCAAATGAAGACCGTCTCGGGCTACCGCCTGCCCGGCGAGGGGTCAAGCTCACGCATCTCCACTATCACCGTGGTGCTGCTGCTCGCACTGTGGTGGCTCGCCAGCCACCTACGCTGGCTGCCGCCGCTGTTCCTGCCCACGCCTGAGTCCATCGTCACCGCCTTTATCGATGCCTGGCAGGGCAACCTGCAAGGCGGCCAGCCGCTGACCGAGCATTTCGCGGCCAGCATGATGCGCGTGTTCGGCGCCTTCGGGCTGGCGGTGGTCACGGCGGTGCCGGTCGGCGTGATGATGGGGGTGTCGCGCATCGCACGCGGCGTGTTCGATCCGCCGATCGAGTTCTACCGCCCCTTGCCGCCGCTGGCCTACCTGCCGCTGATCGTGATCTGGTTCGGCATCGACGAGACCTCGAAGGTGCTGCTGATCTTCCTGGCCTGCTTCGCGCCGCTGGCCATGTCGGCCCAGGCCGGCGTGCGCTCGGTCACCATCGAGCAGATCAACGCGGCGTACTCGATGGGCGCCACGCCGTGGCAGGTGGTCCGCCATGTGGTGATCCCCGCCGCGCTGCCCGATATCCTGACCGGGATGCGCATCGCCATCGGCTTCGGCTGGACCACCCTGGTTGCCGCTGAAATGGTGGCCGCCACCGCCGGCCTTGGCCAGATGGTGCTCAATGCCTCCAACTTCCTGCGTACCGACGTGGTGATCATGGGCATCGTGCTGATCGGGCTGATCGCCTACGTGTTCGACCTGCTGATGCGCAAGCTGGCGAAGGTCCTGGTGCCCTGGAAGGGACGGATGTGAGGTGAGGGCGTAGTCAGCCCGCGACCGGCGTGTCGGGCAAGGACGGGCTGATGGCCAGTCCTTGCCGTTTTCAGGCGTTACGCCCGTCGGGCGCCTTTTCGCTCCGTGAAGATGAGCTCCGGCTGCTCGGCCTGGTCAGTGAATCCAGTCCCAGTCGATGCTCAGCTCACAGTGGCAAGCGGGACAAGCCAGCGGCTCAGGCAGCTTTCCCGAGACCATATCCTGCAGGATTTCGGAGTGGATGTTCCCGCACGCCGTGCAGGTGACGAAGAGTGGGACAGGAGGTTTCATCGTCGCCATCGCAAGGATGGCCAGCCTTCAGGCCGCCAGATGCTCATCCCGTGCAACAGTATGCGGAGGAAGCAGCGCCATGGCCTCTTCCAGCCTCTGGACCAGCGCGGGACTTGCCGGCTGCAACGGCAGGCGGGTTTCCGGGGAGATCACGCCGGAGAGCGCCAGGGCAGCTTTCACCGGTGCCGGATTCGGCTCCGCGAACATGAGCGAGATCAACGGCGCGAGCTTCGCGAACAAGGCGCGGGCCGCGCGGAAGCGTCCTGTCTGTGCCAGATGCAGCAGGCGCACGAACAAGTCCGGACGAATATGCGAGGACGCGGCGATCACGCCGGCGCCTCCCGCAAGCAGGTGATCCAGCAGGGCCGCATCCTCGCCGCACAGCACGGTGACATGCGGATCGTTGACAAGGACCCCGAGATTGCCGGCGCCGCACTCCTTGACCGCCGAGATCTGCGGCTGCGCGAGCAGAGATCGGATCAGCGCAGGCGACATCGCACAGCCAGTTCGCTTCGGCACGTTGTACAGCATCAGGGGGCGTTCGGTTGCGCGCGCCACTTCATTGAAATGCCACACGATACCCGCATCGGAGGGCCGCAGGTAGCAGGGCGGCGGCACCAGGTAGCCGGCAAGATCAAAGCCGTCCAGTTCGGCAACTTGCGCGCACACCGCGCGGGTATCGATCGCGCCGACGCCAGCCATCACCGGCAGCTCGCCGTGGACGGCCTCGAGCACTGCCGCCGTGAAGACTTGCCGCTCGTGGGTGGAAAGCAGGCTTCCCTCTCCGGTCGTGCCCAAGATGATCAGGCCGTTCACGCCTGCCTCGAGGTAACTCTCAGCCAGCCTGGCGGCGCCCGGCAGGTCCAGCGAGCCGGCACGCATCGGCGTGACCATGGGCACCCAGATGCCCCATGGCGACTGGCGGGAAGCCGCTGCGATACCGGTGCAGGCATGCACGGCGGCGCCGGAAAAGCTCTCTTCCTCAGTGCGCCACATGGTTGTCTCCCAGGGCTGTCGTGACGCCGAACTCCGCCGCCGGAAAGGCCGTCATGATGGCGTGCATGGCCGCGTCGCGGTCCGCGCGTGCGATCTCCACGTGCAGCGTGGTTTCGCCGTGCCGGTAGTCCACGTTCACCACATAGACGCGGGCCAGTTCACCGAGCACCCGGTGCATGGTCTGCCGCAGGCCGAACACCTCGGTGGATGCCACCGCAAGATGCATGCGGATCCAGGCCGGTGCGGGCTGGGAGACCGCGCGCAGCACGGGCATGGTGGTCTTGCTGCTGCGCAGGGCGGTACGTCGGGGAACGGTATCAACGGCCAGGCTTGACTGTCGCATGATTGGATGGACCGGCGCGGTAGCGGGTCGCGTGTTGGACATGGCTTTATGCTAGCCAGCGCCGTCTAAATTTGATGCAAGGATGTTGGGCCTTGGCGTTAAATCCGCATCAAAATCAGCGACGCTGGCAAGGCGCTCGCGCTCAGAACGTCTTCGTCAGCGACGCCCAGGCCGCAGCCTTGCCGAGGTAGCGGCCCCGGTTGGCACTGGTGTAGGCCACTTCCTTGGCGTTGGTGTCGACATAGGCAACCGCCAGCGCGAAGCCCTTGCCCAGGTCCTTGGT
>NZ_JBYTAG010000040.1:32952-69007 GCF_058787995.1 Cupriavidus sp. FW305-27 | reverse complement strand
CACCCGGACCCCCGATCCCATCACCGAACTCGATGCCGTCGCCCTGTCGCGCGCCATCCATGCGCGCGAGGTCTCGTGCGTGGAAGTGCTCGATGCCTTCCTTGGCCAGATCGACCGCCACAACCCGCGCGTCAATGCCATCGTGGCTCCGGTGGAGCGCGACACCCTGCGCGCGCAGGCCGCCGGGCTCGACGCCGAACTGGCACGCGGCGCCAGCCGCGGCCCGCTGCACGGCTTCCCGCAGGCGCCCAAGGACATCAGCCCGGCCGCGGGCATGGTCACCACCAAGGGCTCGCCGATCTTCGCCGGGCAGGTCAGCGAGTACGACGCCGTGATCTTCGAGCGCATGCGCGCCGGCGGCGCGGTCTTCGTCGGGCGCACCAACTCGCCGGAGTTCGGCCTGGGCGGCCATACCTACAACCCGGTCTACGGCACCACCCGCAACGCCTTCGACCCGGCGCGTTCCGCCGGCGGCAGCAGCGGCGGCGCCGCGGTGGCCGTGGCGCTGCACATGCTGCCGGTGGCGGATGGCTCTGACATGATGGGGTCGCTGCGCACGCCCGCGGCGTTCAACCACGTGTATGGCCTGCGCACCTCGGTCGGCTGCGTGCCGCACGGCCCGGGCGACGAGGTCTTCTTCCAGCAATTCAGCGTGGCCGGCCCGATGGCGCGCAACGTGCCGGACCTGGCCCTGCTGCTGTCGGTGCAGGCCGGCTTCGACGCGCGTCTGCCGCTGACGCACCGCGCCGAAGCGCCCGGCACCTTCACGCTGCCGCCCGAACGCGACTGGGCCGGCGTGCGCATCGGCTGGCTGGGCAACCTGGGCGGCCACCTGCCGACCGAAGCCGGCGTGCTAGATACTTGCGAGCAGGCGCTCACGCACCTGCGCACGCTCGGCTGCACCGTGGACACCGCGCTGCCCGAGTTCGACCTGGAGCGGCTGTGGCACGCGTGGATCGACCTGCGCAGCTTCTCGGTGGCTGGCGCCAACGCGGCGCTGTACCACGACCCGGCCAGGCGCGCGCTGCTCAAGCCCGAGGCCGCATGGGAGATCGAGCGCGGCCTGGCCCTGCCGGGCACGCGCGTGTACGAAGCCCTGTGCGAGCGCAGCGCGTGGTACCAGGCACTGCGCTCGCTGTTCGAGCGCTTCGACTACCTGGTGCTGCCGGCCGCGCAGGTGTTTCCGTTCGATGCCGACTGGGACTGGCCGCACACCATCGACGGCCGCGACATGGACACCTACCACCGCTGGATGCAGGTCGTGGTGCCGGCCACCATGGCCGGGCTGCCCGCCCTGGCCGCACCCGCCGGCTTCGGCCGCCAGGGCCTGCCGGCCGGCATCCAGATCATCGGCCCCGCGCAGGCCGACGCCGCCGTGCTGCAGCTCGGCCATGCCTATGACCAGGCCGGCGGCTTCTCGCGCGTGCGCAGCCCCTGGCTCGATTGAGCCTTCGGCTGGTCCCGGCCCCGCTTCGTATTGCTTCCAATTGCCTTCTATTCCTACAACTGCCGGCAGGAGTGCCAACGATGACCGCAATGCCCCCGAAGCCGTTTCTCGCCTGCGCCGCCGCCCTGACCGCGGTGCTGTCCGCAACGCCCGCCGCCGCGCAGGCCCAATCCTGGCCGGACCGACCGATCCGGCTGGTGGTGCCCTTCGCCGCGGGCGGCGCCACTGACGTGCTGGGCCGCCTGCTGGCAGTCGGCCTCGGCGAAAAGCTCGGCCAGTCGGTAGTGGTCGAGAACAAGCCCGGCGCCAGCACCGTGATCGGCGCCACCCAGGTATCCAAGGCCGCGCCCGACGGCTACACGCTGCTGCTGGCGGCCAGCACCACGCTGACGCTGAACCCGGCCATCCGCCAACACCTGGGCTACGACCCCATCAAGAGCTTCACCCCGCTGGGCCTGGTCGCCGACATGAGCCTGGTGCTGGTAGCCAACCCGGACACGCAGATCACCACGCTCAAGGATCTGGTGACGCAGGCCAAGGCGCACCCCGACAAGTTCTCCTACGGCTCGTTCGGCGCCGGCTCCTCGGTGCATTTCGGCGCGGAGATGCTCAAGTCCGCCACCGGCATCCGCATGGTCCACGTGCCCTTCAACGGCAGCGCCCCCAGCCTGACCGCGCTGGCCGGCGGCCAGGTGCCGATCGCGGTCGATACCGTGGTGGCCACCCTGCCGCTGATCAAGGGTGGCAAGATCCGGCCAGTGGCAGTGCTGTCGCCGCAGCGACTGCCAGCGCTGCCGCAAGTACCGACCGTCGCGGAGAGCGGCTATCCCGGCTTCCAGATGGGCACGTGGTTCGCGCTGCTGGCACCCGCGGGCCTGCCCGCGCCGGTGCAGCAGAAGCTGGAGAAGGCGCTGGCCGAGGTCGCCAATGCACCCGCCACCAAGGCACGCATGGTCGAGCTGGCGCTGACGCCGGCCTACGGCAATGGCGCGGCGGTGAAGGCGCGGGTGGAGAAGGAATTGCCTGAGATGCGGGCGGTGGCGGCGCGGGCGGATATTCGGGCGGAGTAACGAGATGGCGGGCCGGCCCCGGCCCGCTGTGGCTTACTCCAGCACGCGCATCGTCCGCTCGCCGTCCGGTGCCAACTGATGCAGCACTTTGCCCTTGAAAACGGTGGCCTTCAGATCGTCCAGCACGTCCTTGGCGCCACCATAAGGGGCGAACACGTCGATCAGGAACGCCTTGTCGCCCGACTTCCAATCCCCGGGCGCCAATTGGTACGGCGGCATGGCAAACCGCTCGACCACAGCGTCGGAGAGGTAGGCCCAGGTCACGAAGGCTGTGGGCATTTCACCCCGCATGTACAGCTTGGCCTGCTCCAGGATCAGCGGCGGCATCACGCGCCACTCCAGGTCAGCGAAGAAGCTGTGGCGCGTCGTTGGATTGTTCATCATCAGCCAAGACACCGGGCCCAGCAGCGGGATCTTCTTGATCACGCGCTGCGCTTGCTCGGCAGCAAACTTCATCAGCTGTTCGTTGTCGGTCGGAATAGTCATTGGATACTTGTCCTGGGTTGTTTCATGCCGGCAGCAGCGGGCATGGCAGGCACTGCCGGTGTTTCCTGCTGCGCATTGTTGGTCAGCAGCGCATTCACTCCCTGGACATCCGCCTCAGTCAGCGTGCCGGCCGCCGCCTTCAGCCGCATGCCTTGCAGGATAGTGTCGTAGCGTGCCTTTGCGAGATCACGCTGCGCCGCAAAGAGTTGCTGCTCGGCATTGAGCACGTCGATGTTCACGCGCGTGCCGATCCGGTAGCCAATTTTGTTGGCATTGACCGAATCCAGGCTCGACGTGACCGCAGAAGTCAGCGCCTCGACCTGGGACAGGCCACTCGTCACACCACCATAGGCTTGCCGTGCCTGCGTCGCCGCCTGGCGTCGCGCCGCTTCCAGCTCCGCGCGCGACTTGTACCGATTGGCGATTGCCTCAGTCACGCGCGAGTTGACGGCGCCGCCCTGGTAGATCGGGATCGTCAGCTGCAGCCCGATGGTGCCGGACTTGACCCGGTTCTCGATGTCCGCGGGCGAGGTCATCGAACCTGAGGTGTAGTTGTTGCCATAGCCAGCCGTGAAGTCCAGTGTCGGCAGGTGCGCCGCGCGGTTCCTGGACACCTCTTTCTCGGCAACTTCGACCGCTGCCAACTGCGTGCGCACTTGCGGGTTGTTCTCCCGCGCGTGACCCATCCAGGCATTGACATCCTTCGGCTCGGGACCCGGCAGGGTCACGTCAGCCTTCAGGCCCGCTACAGGCTCGGGCAATGGCCCGACCAGCCGTTCGAGTTCCGCCTGCTTCGCCTCCTGATCGTTGAGCGCCTGCACCAGCTGCGAGCGCCCAAGGTCGTGGCGGGACTGCGACTCGTATACATCGGTAATGGTCGCCTCGCCCACGTCGTAGCGACGCTTGGCAAGCACACGCTGCTGCTCCACTGCCCGCAATTGCGCCCTGGCAACTGTCACGCTGTCGCGCGCGGTCAGCAGATCGAAGTACGCCTGCGAGGTGCGCAGGATCAGGTCGCTCTCGGCCTGGGCGAACTGTGCCTCGGCCTGCTCGACCTGTGCACCCGCTTGTGCCACGCCGATCCAGTTGGCGACACGCACCACCGGCTGCGACAGCTGCAGGGTCCACGCCCAGCTATTCACACTGCGGTCCGTGAACGGGCTGCCCGCAAAGCTCGATTGCCCGTCCTGGCGATTGCCGTTGCCGTTCAGGTTGATCGAGGGCAGCACGCCGGCGCGAGCCTGCAGCAGCTTCTCGCGTCCGGCCTCCAGCGCGTAGCGTGATGCCTCGAAGGTTGGGTCGCCCCCCTGCGCCATCCTGTAGACCGACAGCAGGTCGATGGCGCTGGCCTGGCTCGGGACAAGAGCGCCGACCGCGGCCAGCGCAGCCACAGCAGCGCTGGTCAAATCATGCATGCGCACCATCACCGCTCCCGCAAGGCTTCATCCTTGTAGCGCATCAGCGGCGACAGGAAGTAGGAAATCATGCGGCGTTGGTCCACGCGGATATCCGCGGTCACGCTCATCCCCGGGGTCAACGTCCCCTTGCGCCCATTGACTGAGTTCGGCGTGGCCATCGTGTCGAGCTTGATGCGCACAGGATAGATGGGGCCAAGCTTCTGATCATTGATGGCGTCGGTACCCACCCACTGCACTTCGCCCTCGATATATCCGAAGCGGGTGAAGTCAAAGGTTTCCACCTTGGTAATGACCCGCTGGCCGCGCTTCACGTAGCCGATGTCCTTGTTCTGCACCTGAGCATCCACTTCCAGTGCAGTGTTCTCGGGCACCACGATCGCCACCGGCTGCGCCTGGGTCACCACGCCGCCAACGGTAGTCACCGCCAGTTGCTGGACGATGCCGTCGATCGGTGCGCGCAGCGTCTGCAGGTCACGCCGCATCGTTGCCTTGACCAGCTCCAGCTCGGCCGTGGCAGACTTGCGGCTTTCCTCGGCCAGCTCTGCCGCATGCCGTGCGCTGAACTCTGCCACCGCCTGTGCGCGCTGCTGCTGCGCGGCGTTGAGGCCCGCGCCAGCTTCGGCCAGCCGGTTGGTCTGCAGAGCCAGTTCCTTCCTGAGGTTGATCAGCTCCAGCCGCGTCTCGATCAGGCCGGTTTCGGCGATATGCCCGGTCTTGACGAGTTCCTCGCGCATGTCGTTCTTCTTGCTGACAAGCGGCAGGCTGGCGCGGATCTGCTCCAGACTGGCAGCGGCCCCTTCCCGGTCGGCACGCTTGCGGGCAATTTCGGCGTCGAGCGCCGCCAGCCTGGCGCGTTGTTCGGCCAGCGCGCTGGTGAGCAGCGCCTGCTGCGTCCGGGCGATATCCGCAGGCAAGCCTTCGACGGCCTGCATGGTGGGCTTGCCGTCGAGAAGCGCAGTCAGCCGTCGCACCCCGGCTACGGCCTCCCATTGATCGCGCTGCAGCCGGTCACGGTCTGCTGCAGTGGTGGTCGGGTCGAGTTCGACTAGGATGTCGCCAGCCTTGACCTTCTCACCGTCGCGCACATGGATCTCGCGTACGATGCCGGCTTCGAGCGGCTGCACCACCTTGGACTTGCCCGAGGGAATGACTTTTCCCTGCGCGGAGACCACCACGTCCATTTTCGCCATCGTGGCGTAGACCAGCGCAAGGACGGCCATACCGCAGATACTGCCAGCGACGATCCGTGCCATGCGCGCGGGACGGCGGTTGGCGATGCCCATGGCGGCCGTGGCAAAGGCATCGGCTGCCGCTTGCTGGTCAGGCTTCATCGGCTCAGACATGAGCGGCTCCCGGCAACGGTTGCACAGGGGCCTTGTGCTTGATAGTGAGGGTTTCCAGCACACGCGACGCCTCGAACAAGGCGCGATACTTGCCCTCGCCAGTGATCAGGTCAGTGTGATGGCCTTGCTCGACCAGTTGCCCGCCATCGAGCACCAGGATGCGGTCGGCCAGGCGCAGCGTGGAGAGGCGGTGCGCGACGATAAAGACGGTGCGGCCCGCACAGATCTTCTCGAGGTTGTCGTGGATGACGCGCTCAGACTCGTAGTCCAGGCTGGCGGTGGCCTCATCGAGCAGCAGCAGGCGCGGGTTGGTCGCAAGCGCCCGCGCGATGGCGATGCGGGCGCGCTGGCCGCCCGACAGCAGGCTGCCGCGCTCACCGATCACGGTGTCGTAGCCTTGAGGCAAGGCATTGACAAAATCGTGTGCCCCGGCCAGCTTGGCGGCTGCCATCACGGCCTCCAGCGACAGGCCCGGATCGGAGATGGCGATGTTGTCGCGCACCGACATGTTCATCAGCGCGGCGTCCTGCGACACCACGCCTACCTGGCTACGCAGCCAGGCTGTGTCCACCGTCGCCAGGTCGATCCCGTCGATCGTGACCGTTCCACCAGTGGGTGAGTAGAGGCGCTGCAACTGGCGGATCAGCGTCGTCTTTCCGGCACCAGAAACGCCGACAACGCCCACGACTTCCCCAGCGGGGATGGAAAAGGAGACATCCGACAGCACTTGGGCGCCGTCGGCCTGATAGGCAAAGCTCACCCGGTCGAAGCGGACAAAGCCCTGAATCGCTGCCCGTTGGGTCTGGTCCGAAAGCTGGCCCGCCTCGGCCGGCGTATCCATGATGCCGCCCAGCCGCCTGACCGCCACGCGCATCTGCTGGAATTCCTGCCACAGCGACGAGAGCTTGATGATCGGTGCATTGACCCGGCCCGACAGCATGTTGAAAGCAATCAGCCCGCCCACGGTGAGGTTGCCGTCGATCACCTGCATGGCACCGACGCCCAGCAGCACCACGGTCAACACCTTGCTGGTCAGATTGATGACCTGGTTGGTCCAGTTGCCGGTATGGCCCGATTCGAATGCGGCTACCGCGTAGCGCACCAGCCGGCTTTCCCAGCGGCGCTGCCAGTTGGCTTCAACGGCCTGACCCTTGAGGGTCTCCATCGCGCCGATGGTCTCCACCAGGAACGCCTGATTGTCGGCGCCCAGTGCGAACTTGTCTTCCAGCTTCTTGCGCAGGATCGGGCTGATCACATACGACGCACCAAAGAAGATCGGCAGGAAGCAGATCACGATAATGGTCAGGAGCGGGCTGTAATAGAACATGACCGCCAGGAACACCAGCGCGAAGAACAGGTCCAGCCAGGCGGTCAGCGCCTGCCCGGTCAGGAAGTTGCGCGCCGTCTCCAGTTCGCGCATCGAAGCCATCACGTCACCGGCGCGGCGCGAGTTGAAGTACGACATCGGCAGGCGCATCAGGTGCCGGAACAGGCGCGCGCCCAGTTCGACATCGACGCGATTGGTCGTATGGGTGAGCAGGTACTGGCGCAGGCCATTCAGCATCGCCTCGAACAGCGCCACGCCAGCCAGGGCCACCAGCATCACGACCAGCGTCGCCTGCGAGCGGTGGGCCAGCACCTTGTCGATCACGACCTGGAAGGCAAGCGGCGTCACCAGTGCAAAGAGTTGCACGACGAACGATGCCAGCAAGACTTGGGTGAGTTCGGTTTTGTACTTCTTGATGGCCTGCCAGAACCATGCAAAGCCGAACGCCGAGGTGCCGGCATTGGCCGTGCCATCGGTCAGGGATGCCACGCTGCGGCCGGCTTCGATCCAGGTATTGGCGAACTCGCCGGCGAACGCCGCCGCTGGCACTGCCTGCGGTGGCTGGTCCGGGTCCCGCTGCACGTGGACGACATCGGCATCCACCTTGCCGACCAGCACAACCCGGCCACTGCGGGTCAGGGCCAGCGCGGGCAATGCTGCGCGACGCAGCTTGTCCACCCCGCCCTCGACCAACCTGGCGTCGAAGCCAAGGTCATCCAGGCCCCACAGCAGCCGGCTGGCGTCAAAGTCATCACGCACGTCCCAGCGGCGTGCGAGGCCCTCGGGATCGGCCTTGACCTCATGCAGGCGCGCGAATACGGCAAGCATGCCAAGATTGGGCAGTGTTGGCTTCCGATTCATGGCCGCCCCCGTGCCAGGGCCATCACAGCCCGAAGCAATGCATTCATCGTTCTATCCCATCGAAAAAATCAAGCGCTCCCGGCGGGTGGCGTGTTTCTCCCCCGCGGGATAGTTTTTATTGCCAGGCTCAGTGACTGCGGGCCTTCATATGCCGAATATCAAGGTCATGACGGTTGGCCCATGCCCAAGTCCACCGCGCTGGCCTGTGCGGCGCGGTCCATCATTTCGGCAAGGGTGTCCTCACGCGGAGGGACAAAGCCGCCAGGGGCCTGAGACCCATCGGCCGTCGTCAGCAGCTTGTTCCACTGGAGGCAACTCCATTGCACGGCTTCCGCGCTGTGCGGCGGATAGGGACAAGCTGAAGATGGCGTCTCGGCGGTGGCGAGCAGCTGTGCCACGGCGTCGGCGGCAAAGGCAGCATCGATCGGCTCGTTCGGCGCGATTCCCTGCTGGACCTCTTCCAGGTACAGGGCGAAGCCGGGCAGCGGCACATCCTTGCCAGCGAACATCACGTCTGCGGCCTCACTCTTGCTGCCATCGGTGTGCGTGACCTCCACCGTGCCGAACACGACGTTGCCATGATCGAGGTGGGCCTCGCCCTGTCGCTGGAGTGCGATGGAGGCAATGCCAGCCTGATCCAGTGTCTTGTGCTCGGCCTCGCTGAACTCGCCATTGCCATTGACGTCCTGCACTACCTTGAACTGGCTCCAGGCAGCGTCTTCCTTGCTGATCCTGCCGTCGCCATTGGTGTCGAAGGTGGCCAGCGCCTCAAGGTCTGTCTTCGTGCCGGGCGCGAAATTGGTCAGGCGCGTCTCTTCCACAATGATCTTGCCGTCGCCGTCGGCATCGAAGCCTAGTACGCCGTCGGTCGCGGCGGCCCATCCGATTTGCTCAGGCTGGCCGTCATGATTCGCGTCGGCCCTGACGTTGGATTGATCCGCCGCTAGCAACTCCACGCCGTTGCCATTCAGGTCTATCACGAGGGGCGTGTAGCCGCCACTTGCATTGGTGCCCTTGTGGGTAGCGTTAATCACCACGTCCATGAATGCCCCCTGAGCATCGGCAATACGGATGGTGAAGGCGTCAGTACCGGTGTAAGGGTCTCCCGCATGGCTCTCGTACTGCCAGTTGGCATAGCGGCTGACGAGCTCACCTGAGTGTTCAAAGCCATATTCGGTTTCCCGATAGGTGTTGGCATAGGCGTAACCGTGTTGCGGCGCCTGAACAATCGATATGACAATGGCCGCTGTATCGCCATCTGGATCGTAGGCAATGATCCGGCCCGTTTCTCTTCGGGCATCATTGGCGGGGACAAGAACCCGATCTGACTCATAGCTTGCCCCCGCGAAAAAGTAGTCGCCATCCATCTGGTCTAGTGCCAGTGGCTTGAGCATGCCATTCTGATAGTGCGATGGTGTATAAGGCCGCCCGCCGGCATCAAACAGTTGGCCTTGCAAGTTCAGCGACAAGGCCAGTGCTTCGTCATAGACTGGCTGAAAGACAGGGCCATCACTGTATACATACTGCCCGGCAGAGCCCGCACCTGCACCCGGAGCAGCCTTGCCCACCACGACCGGCGGGCCGACGTAATACCCAAAGATGGCGCGACCATACTCGACGGCCTCGATGATCGGCGCCTTGTTCACATGCTCAACATGCAGGAAGGCCGTGGCCCAGGTCTGCCCTCCGTAGGGATCGGACACCAGGTACTGAAAGGACGCTTGCCCATAGAAGTCGTGGTCAGGCGTGAACCGGACTTGGCCATCGGCCTGGATCTCGACCGTACCGTGCTGCGCATTGGCAACCTGGGTGACTGCGAGCGCGTCGCCATCCGGGTCCGCGTCATTGGCAAGAAATTGTGCCGTATTGATGACGAACGGCGTGTTCTCATAGCCCGAGAAGCCATCATCAACCGCGACCGGTGTCGTGTTGATCTTCTCCAGGTTGATGGTCGTGGTCGCCATGGCAAAGCCGCCTACACCATCCGAGATGGTGTAGGTGAAGTGGCCTTGTGCACCCGGGTAGCCGCCAAAGCCAGGCTCCGGCAGGAAGGTCACCGAGCCGTCCGCATTCAGTCGCACAGTGCCGTGCTCGGCCCCGGACACGCCCACAATGCGCAGATCGCCATGCGGGTTGTCGATGTCGAAGTCATCCGCCAACAAGGCCGCCGCGGTCAGCGTAATGGCCACGCCCCTGCGTCCGTCCACGATATTGTCATTGGCGATCGGCGCATCATTGACTGGCGCCACGTGAATAGTCGCCGTCGCGGTCGAGACGCCCCCCACGCCATCGCTCACTTCATACGTGAAACTGGCATCACCAAAGAAATTTGGATCGGGCACAAAACGGATGGTCCCGTCCGGGTTCAGCGACACGGTACCGTGCGTGGCGCCGTTGACGCGGGTGATGGAAAGCGCCTCCGGTGGGTTGTCCACATCCGTATCATTGGCAAGCAGTGCGGCGACATCTATGGTCAGCGCGGTGTCCTCGTTGCTCGCAATCACATCGTCGCGCAGCCGCGGAGCATCATTGACGGGAGCCAAGTCAATGTCCACCCGCCCGGTGGTGATGGCGCCGTGCGGGTCCGACACGGTGTATTCGAAGCTGGCGGCACCGAAGTAATCCGCTTCCGGGATAAAGGTGACGGCTCCGTCGGCATTCAGACGCACTTCGCCGTGCTGGGCGTTGCCGACCGCTACCAGCGTGAGCGTGGCTTGCGCATCGTCCACGTCCCGGTCATTGGCAAGCAAGCTGGCCGCGGTGAAGGCCGCTACCTCGTCCTCATTGCCACGGAAGTCCTCGCCAGTCACGATCGGCGCGTCATTGACCGGCGCCAGATCGACCGTGGCCATCGCCTCGGTATAGCCGCCCGCGCCGTCGTAGACGGTGTAGAAGAAGGTCGCGGTGCCGAAGAAGTCCTGCTCCGGCACGAAGCGGATCTGTCCTTCGGGGGTCAGCTCGACCGTGCCGTGCTGGCCGTTGCGCACCGAGAACACGGTCAGGTCCGAGTGGGGGTTATCCACGTCCCAGTCGTTGGCCAGCAGCGTCGCCTGCTCGATCAGCAGTATGGTGTCCTCGTCGGTGGCGACGGTTTCACCCGCCACCACCGGCACGTCATTGACGGGGCGGATTTCGAGGTTGACGGTAGCGGGCGTCAAGCCGCCGTTACCATCCGACACCCAGTAGACAAAGCTGGCCGGCCCGAAGTAATCCTGGTCAGGCAGGAAGCGCACGTTGCCGTGGGCATCGAGGGCCACCAGGCCGTGCGTGGCATTCGAAACACGCAGGATGCTCAGCACGTCGCCGATGGTGGGCGTATCCACATCGAAATCGTTGGCAAGCAGCTGTCCCGAGGTGAACAGCAGGCCGGTATCTTCATCGAAAGCGGCCGTTTCACCGGCAGTGACCGGCGCATCATTGACCGGCGCAATGTCCAAGTAGACGCGGCCAGTCGCCTGCAGGCCATACTCATCCTCGACGGTGTAGCGGAAACGCGCCGGCCCCCAATAGTCTGGGTCAGGGGTGAACACAATGCGCTGGCTGCCGTCGGGCAGCAGTGTCAGGGTCACCGTGCCATTCTCGCCGCCGTAGACGTTGATCAGGCGCAGTGGCTGGGTCAGGACGTCGCGCGAGGTATCGTTGGCCAGCAGCACTGCCGCATCGATGGCATAGCGCGTGTCCTCGATGCCTGCGACCTGCTCATCGGCTACGTCCGGCGCGATGATCTGAATATCCTCGCCGTTCGGCCCAGCTGCCACGCGGCCGGGCGTTGTGGTCAGGATCGTATCGTCACTTGCGGCATCGTAATTGACACCAACCGCCGGCACTGATCTGATCAGATCCAAAGTGACTTCGACTGGCGACCCGAGCGTTGCCTCGCTGCCAACCGGGCGCGTCGCCGGTGGCAAGGCGTTGACTGGCACCTGTACAAAGGGCGGCTGAGCCACAGTCGGTTGCGGCTGGTCCGGCGAATCAACCGTCGTTCCAAGTTCCACCGGCAGGCGGCTGATGGTGTTGTTGCCGGTTGTATCGATAGCGGGGGCTGGCGCATCAGGCTGCCCGCCACCTTCTGCCGCGTTGGCAACGCCGGTCACGGCACCCGCCGCGACACCCAGCAGCGCGCCGGTGCCCGCAAACAGGCTGTCGCTGCTCTTGATCCACTGATCGCGGATCGCAGCGAAGGCATCAGTTGGGCTAGCTGGCGGAGCGCTGGTAACACGGCCGTCCGCCGGGCGCACCGTGTCAGTACGCTGCGCAGGCCTGCCGGGATTTGGGTCCTTCGAGGTCAGGCGGCTGTCATCCGGCTCGACACGGGTGGCAGTAGCCCGCCCGACCGGGGTCGTGCCCTCGCCATCAGCCACGCGGTCATCGCCAGCGACGATCGCGTCTTCGGCAAGCGTCTGCTCGTGCTGCTTGTCGCTGGCGGTTTTGATGCGACTGTCGCCTTCGGCAACTTGCATCTCAGCGCTGGCGTCTTCCAAGGCTACGCCGCCATGGGTATGGCCAGCTTCGCCCGTGTAATCATGAGTGACGACGGCATTCAGGACCGTCTCGCCGCCTTCCTTCGCGTGCAGCATGCCGGCAAAGGCATCGAGCCGGCCATCGCCGTCCGTGTCCACAAACGCCACCTGATAGGCGTCGCCGCGCACATCCGCTGTCAGGTGGTGCTCGGTGACCATCATGACGCTGCCATCGGCGGCGCGCAGGACGGGTGGCGTGCTGGTGAAATCCAGGCTGGCGATACCCCGGTCGAGGAACGATGCGAACTCGCCCTGATCGGTCTGGCCGTTGCGGTTAACGTCCAGCCAGATGCCCAGGGCGGCAAAGGCCGGGTCGGAAGTGTCCAGCTTGCCGTCGTGGTTGACATCGAGCCATTGCACGCTGTTGCGGGCATGGGCGGCGGAGGCATCCGGGTCGTTGGTCAGGATCTCGTTCTGCCCGATCCTGCCATCGCCGTTCACATCGATGGAGAGGATGCCCTGGTTGGCGTTCACCCAGTCCGTCTGCTCGATGTAGCCGTCCAGATCGACGTTCTTGCCGATCCGGCCAGGGTTCACACCTGCAGGCAGTTCCGGCTTCAGGTCGACCGTCAGCGCAGTAAAATGCTGGCGGATGCCGTCAGCGTCTGCCTCAGGCATGCCTGCGTCGGCCTTAGCCTCATGCCAATCCGGGCTGTGCAGTTGCAGGCCAGCTCGCGACCGGTTCTCTTCAATGCTGCCCGTTGCCGGAGCAGTGACGACGCCAGATTCGCGCATGTGGGCGAGCACCGATTCCGCTTCCCAGGCCGGGACGATGGCAGCGAACGCCTGCTGCATGAACTGCTGCGCAATGGTCGCCTGGCTGGTGTCATAGCGCAAACCAGCGCCATCATAGTAGCGTCTCTGCTCCTGGCCGTTGTCGTCGATCCACTTGAGATACAGCTGACCGCCGTTATCGTTCAGGCGCGCCCCATCAGGATCGAAGAGATAGCCGATGGTCGGCAGGCGCTGTGGAATGATGGCGTAAAGTGGGTTGCCGTTGGCATCCACCTGCTGGGCAAGCGACACCTGCAGGGCGTCGATCAGGCTTTGCAGGATGTTGGCAGGCGTCGCGCCGCCGTCCTCGGCATCGGTGGTCTTGAGCACGTGAATGCTGCCGTCCGGATTCCACACAGCGGTGGCTTCACCTTCTAGCGTCGGAAGATCCTTTGCGGACAGCATTGAGCCGATCATTGTCACGGCGATAGCCGCGAAGGCAACAGGTGGGCAATAGGAGGTATAGCCTGCCACCGTCATGCCCGCAGCGATGGTACTCAGTGCCGCCCCGGCAACCTGATACTCATTGCCATCCTCGATGGCCATTACCAGCGTGACAATGCTTGCGACCAGCGCCAGCCCACCAGCAGTCTGCCCTGTCGTCGCAGCGCTATCCAGCAGAGTGCCAGCGGATGCCGACTCAGCCTGGAATGCAACAATTCCTTGTTCCTTGAGCGCGTTGGCGTAGATGGCTGCCGCCTGGCTGCCGAGGTTGGTACTGGCAGCAGCGATGCCCAGTCCGTTGCCGTCTTGAATGGCGTTGAACAGGTTCAGGCCAGCAGCGAGGGCATTCAGTCCGACGCCGACGCCATCGGGCAAAAGTTTGCCGCTGCCGAGGCGATCCAGATTGATCAGCATCGCTGCGCTGGCGGCCACAATCGCCTTCGTGTCGCCGGATTCGATTGCCTGGATCAGGGACAGCATGCTTTGGACGCTGCCAAGCGCGTCCACAGGGCTTATTGCCTCTGGCACGGGTGTGGGCTGCGAGTCAGGCCGCGTATCATGCTCGTCGAATGGCAGACCACCGATAGCTGGGCCTGTCAGGTCCAGCTCACCGCCTGCGCTAACAGTGACCATCTCACCATGCAAGCCAGTAAGGCGGACATTACCGTCGTCGGCTGCCACAGTAGCAAGCACATTGCGCTGCCCATCCACCAGCACTAGTGTGCCGTCTCCGAGAGTGTAGAGGGTAACGTCCCTGCCATAGAGATGCTCAATGGTGCCTTGCCAGTGGGCGGCCCGCTCAGCAAAAGCCTGATGTTGAGCGGCAAGCATTTCCTCTGTAGGCGTAGCTGCATCGGAATGCGTGCCACTATGGTCAGCAAGCTGAATGCGATCCCCACCAAGCCCAGCTAGCGCATTGCCAACACCGATAGCGCCGCGGGCGTCCGAGAACGGCAACCTATCGAGCAATTGCTTGAATTGATCTTGGACATGACTGCCAATTTCCCGCAAGGTATTGGCTGCATCCACTCCCATGGATTCGAAGAAGCCTGCCTGGTCGATTCGACCAACAGCATCCATGAAATTCTGCAACTCTTTCCCGGACGCTATGCCCGGTGCCTTTTCCAGCCAATCGCTTGCCATGGCGCGCACCACCGGATCAGGCGAGGTCGATGCGCCGTACATGAACGCCAGCGTGGCGGTGTTGGCCGCAAGTGCGTCGCTGTAACCACCACCCGTGTCGCGCAGCATGCTCCAGAACCGCTCGACTTGTGCCGGGCCACCCATTTTCTCCATCAGGCGGAAGGGGGTATCTAGGGTCCAGGCGGAAGGGGGAAGACCATTGTCTTTGAAGACCTGGCGGTGAAAGTTCCAGACTTCCCTGCTATCGATGTCACGTGTGACAGGCAGACTACCGTCGATAGTCTGTTGATACAGCGCATCAAGATAGCCTTTTGCCATGTCCAGCTTAATCTTCTCAACCTGCGCCCCAGTCAACGGCCTCCCCAGGTCCTTGGCAGTGTTGTGCATATACGTCAGCGCTGAGGCGCCGGCGATACTAGTGGCGTCGGCCACACCACCGGCCCAGCCTGAGTACTTGTATCCGTAGCCTTCGAGCCGGCTATAGACTTGCGACGGAGTAAGCGTGCCTGCGTTAAGCTGAAACCTGATATCTTTCAACGACCGTGCAGATATCGGATTTGGCATGAGCAGACCTTCTTATCGCTGTTGAAGAGTAGGCGTGGCGGCGGGCTCGCCGGGCTGCACCCGGAAACCTAGGATCAATTCACGTGCCTTACGTTCGTATTCCATCCACTGACTCAACGTACGGGCATCGTATTGGAGATTCACTTCGGCCTTCATTGAGGGATAGAGAGAAAAGCGATGGATGCAGACATTGCGCGGACTTTCCTCGAACGGCTCCCCATTTGCGTTGCATTCAATGAATGACACGTCCTTGCCATCATTCGTAAAGAAGAACAGGCGATCCCTCGATACAACAGGACCACTCGGATAACGCACAATCTCTTCGGATCTGTACTCGGCTAGTCCATAGCGTGTCTCGGGCTGCCGGTCGTATCGCCTATTGCGGAACCTGGCAAGCCCCTTAACTGTGACATGCTGATCGTAGGGATTGCCTAGCACCATCTTTTCTTTATGTACGTTCAGTGATTGATTGGCGCTCACCCCAATCGGCAGCCATTCCTCTGGCCCCTCCATCGACTTCTGCGCTCGGTAGTAACTTGCCTCGTTCGCCGCCGTCCTCGGCGCAAAGTCCGGCAGATGCACCATCAGGGGTAGTGAATTGATCTTCGAAGCAAAGGTGCGCACCGGCGCCTTCCAGTTGCGACGCTCTGGATCAAATACACTCGGATCTCCTTCGTACTCGGTCACCAAGTGGGTGTAGTTCAGCGGGACGGAAACCGGCACACCGCCAAGGTCACCAATAATCGGATCACGTCCCCGTGGAAGATCAAAGGGACCGGCCCATGCAGCCAAGCGCGCATTAATGGCCACCATAGCAACTGCAATGAGCAGCAACATAGGCGCCGCATACATCAGGCAGCGGCGAACTGATCGTTTCATTGATGAACTATTCAACATACTGCAGCCTACTCTTTACTCTCATGATGAGCACATCAGCAGCACCCCAAAAATCTGATTGCGGATATCGTCTTTGGCATGTAATCGTTCCTTACTCTCAAAGCTTGAGTGCAACGCACTCACCCAAGGCCACCAGCGAACCGAAACTTGGGAGAGCGCTGGAACAGGCCCCTAAGAATCCCGGCGCACGCATCATACCAAATCCACTTTCCGGATCATGCGGGAATATTCCCCAAGAACTACCGGAAGATTCGGAAAAGAAATAATAAGATCAGAAATTAAATTCTCTAATACCAGTCCGGGGATCGAGTCCATGCTGGGTCGCGCCAGGATACCGCGAGCGATCCGGCCCACTCCTTTGTTTATGGCAATTGTTTACATTTGCTCTTGACATGTCCTACAGCGCGCTCTTGAACAACTCCAGCGGCACACAGTCGCGATGCTTGTCGTTCGGCTATATTGCAGCGCCGCCCTCAGAATGGGTCGTGGCCGAGCCTGTGCAGTCGATGCCGGGAATAGCGTTGTCGCGGGCCCTATTGCACATGCGCCGCGAACCCCACTGCCCCCGGCTCAACCTCCTCACGCAGCGTCAGTTGCGGAATCCGGTAGTCCCCCGCGTTCTGCCGCCGGAAGGGGATCGGTGCGGTCGTCCCCAGCATATCCAGCCGCTGGCCCAATTCCTCGCGAATCCCCGCAAAGCGCGCCTCATCAACCTTGCTGGTCCGATACACCAGGTACGGCGGCAGCACGTCAAACCCGGGGTAGTACAGGATTCCGTGATGGATCGGGAACAGGATGTCGTCGATCGGGCCATTGATCCCGCGCGGGCTGTAGTGCGACTCCCAGCCGCCGGTCGTGACAATCAGCATGGCACGCTTGCCGGCGAGGCTGCCCTCGCCATAGCGGTCGCCCCAGCGCTCGTCGGAGTGCTCACCCACGCCGTAGGCAAAACCATAGGCATAGACGCGCTCGACCCAGCCCTTCAGGATGGCCGGCATCGAGAACCACCACAGCGGGAACTGCAGGATCACGGCGTCGGCCCAGCGCAGCTTTTCCTGCTCATGCGCAATGTCATCGCTCTGCAGCCCGTTCTCGAAGGCGTGCTTGGAATCCAGTGACGGGTGGAAGGGTGCGTTGCCCGGCTGCGCCTTGGTGTCGGCGCCGTCGAGCTGGGCCTTCCACTGCATCGCATACAGGTCCGAGACCTGGACCTGGTGCCCGGCATCGCGCAAGCGCTGCACGGCAAAGTCGCGGATCGCGCCGTTAAGCGACCTCGGTTCCGGGTGGGCATACACAAGCAATACGTTCATGACAGCGGCTTCCAATGATTGAGTGAACCCAGCATAGGCCGTCGTCAGCTATATTAGAAATGAATATCCAATATCCCAGGTATTGTCATGAATAATCTCAGACGGCTGGACCTGAACCTGCTGGTGACGCTGGATGTGCTGCTGTCCGAGCACAACGTGACCCGCGCGGCGCAGCGGCTGCACCTGTCGCAGCCTTCGGTCAGCGTCCACTTGTCGAGGCTGCGCGATTACTTCGGTGACCCGCTGCTGTTGCCGGGCCCGCGCGGCATGCGTCCCACCGCCAAGGCGGAATCGCTGCGCGAACCGTTGCGCGAAGCGCTGGCCGCGCTGGAGCATGCGGTCTCGTCCGATACGCCGTTCGATCCCGCCGCCTCGACCCACACCTGGCGCGTGGCTGCGACCGACTACGGCGAATCGACCATCGTGCTGCCGGCGCTGCAGGCGCTGCGCATGGCGGCGCCCGGCGCGCGCCTGGCCGTGGTCGAGATGGTGCCGCCGCGCATCGCCCGGCAGGCCGAGCGTGCCGAACTGGACCTGGCCTTCCATACCACCGATGGCTCGCCGCCGGGCCTGCACCGGCGTGCGCTGTTTACCGAGCGCTATGTGCTGGTGGGCCGCGCCGGCCATCCGCGGCTGAAGCGGCGGCCCACGCTGGCGCAGTTCTGCGCGCTCGACCATGTGATTGTGTCGCCGGACGGTGGCGGCTTCTACGGCGTCACCGACGAGGCGCTGGTACTGGCCGGCATGCAGCGGCGTGTGGTGCTGTCAGTGCCCCACTTCCTGTTTGTCACGTCGGCCGTTGCCAGCACCGATCTGGTGGCGATGCTGCCCGAGCGGCTGGTGCGCGGCGTGCCGGGACTGAAGGTGGTGGAACCACCAGTCGAAGTGCCGGGCTATGAGATGTCGATGTTGTGGCCAGAGCGCGTGCATCGCGATCCGGCGCATAGTTGGCTGCGTGAACTCATCGTCACATCGGTCTGAGCGGCGCTGCCTCGCACGTTTGCATACAAAACTGGAATACAATCAGCTCTTTCAACGCTGCGGCATGGGGTGGTACCCGGTGCCGCCCCAGTTTTGGAGGAGACCATGACGTATTCAGAAACGGGCCTGACTTCCCGCCACGTGGCCGCGCTCGCGCCGATCGAGGATTACCTGCAGGGCCATATCACCGGCAAGGCCGAGTTCATGTACAAGGCGTTTGCCGCCGACGCGCGCATCGTCTCGTTCCGTGATGGCAAGCTGCATTCGCTGACGGTCGAGGAATTCGCCTCGGCGCGCTGCCCCGGCCATCCCGCGGCAGACGAGGCGCAGCGCAAGCGCTTTATCACGCAGTTCGATGTGGTGGGCAATGCGGGCGTCGCCAAGGTGGTTCTTGAATACCCGGGCGTGACCTTCACCGACTACATGACGCTGCTGGAGATCGACGGCGTCTGGAAGATCGTCAACAAGACTTTCAGCGCCGCACCGCGCTGAAGATGGGACAGCTGCTGCGGCAAAGCGCCGCAGCGGTGCAGCCCAGGCCCTGCTTTGCGGCAGCAGGCAATCCTGCCCTTCATCCGCTCGCGCCCGACCACGCGCGCCACTTCGGCGATCACGCAGTCGTTGAGTTGCGTTCAGCCCGGCAGCACCGCCGTCGCTTCGATCTCGAACAGCATGTTGTCCAGCGCCAGCCGCGGCACCGGGATCAGCGTGCAGGCCGGCGTTGGCTTGTCGCCCCACATCTCGCGCAGCGCCGCACCGAAGGTGCGCAGGCGGTCGTGCGAGTGGTCGACCACCAGCACCGTGAGCTTGGCCACATCGCCCACGTCGGCGCCTGCCGCTTGCAGCGCGATGCGCAGGTTCTGCATGGCGCGTGCCACCTGGCGCGGGAAATCGAGCGGCAGGCAGCCGGCCGCGTCCTCACCGCCCTGCCCCGCGATATAGACGATGCGGGCCGGGCCTTCCACCATGGCCACATGCGAATAGCCGTTGGGCCGCGGGTCGTACAGGCCCTCGGGATTGATGAGGCTCAGCGAGGGATTGGGGCGGGCAACCGGCATGGTGGGCATTGAAGGCAGCGCGGGCATAGAAGGAGAACGCAAGGATGAGGGCGAGAACGGGAACATGGTCATCAGCTCTGTATTTGAGGCGTGGCGAACAATGGAGTCGCAAGTATCAAACCTCAACCTAGATTGAGGTCAAGCGCAGCCTTGGTGTTAGCATGGGCATTCCTCCGTTCCACTGGTGTCTTCCACTGCCGATGGCCTCCGCGAACAAGCCCCCCTCACCGCGCCGGCGCCGTGCCGCGCCTTCCGAAGAACTGCTCTCCGTCGGCGAAGTCGCCGCGCGCACGGGCATTGCCGTATCCGCCCTGCATTTCTATGAATCGCGTGGCCTGATCGCCAGCACCCGCAGCGGCGGCAACCAGCGCCGCTATGCGCGTGCCGTGCTGCGGCGCCTGGCCGTGATCCGCGTGGCGCAGCGCATGGGGTTGCCGCTGGCGGTGATCGCCGATGCCATGCAGAAGCTGCCGGACGGGCGTGCGCCCACCGCGGCCGACTGGCGCCGGCTGTCGGCGAGCTGGCGCGATGACCTGGATGAACGGATCCGGACGCTCACGCAATTGCGTGACCAGCTGGATGGGTGTATCGGGTGCGGGTGTCTGTCGTTGAAGGCGTGCCCGTTGCGGAACCCGCATGACGCGCTGGCCGGGGAAGGGCCAGGGCCGCATTTCCCGACTACTGCAATGTCTGCAGGTAAGCCAGCAGATCGCTGATCTGCTTGTCGTCACTGAGCCCCCAGAAGCGCATCTTGGTGCCAGGCACGACCTTGCCGGGCGAATGGATGAAGGCACGCAGCGTGTCATGCGACCACACCACCTTTGAAGCGCGCATCGCCTCCGAATACTGGAAATCGCTGGTGCCGCCCGCGGCGCGGCCGTAGATGCCGTTCAGCTGCGGGCCAAAGCCTGCGCGCGCGTTGCGGCCGACGTGATGGCACGAGGCGCAGCGCGTGGCGAAGAGTGCCTTGCCGGCCTGGATATCGGCGGCAGTGGCTGCAGTGGGGATGGCGGTGAAGGCGGTCAGGGCCAGCAGGACAAAGGCGGTACGGCGCATGGAGCAGCTAGGGAAGGAAAGAGCTTCGGCAACGGGGTTGCATGATACAGGCGTAGCCAGGACGTCCCGGCCCTGCAGCGGGGTTACACCACGTCACACTTGCAACACTTCGCGCGCCCCATATTACAGGCCCGCCCCCTACAGTGAGCCCATGTCCAACGCCCCTTGGGAGGCAACCATGAAACGAATCATCGCAATGGCGGTAGCAGGTGGTGCAATGCTGGTGGCCAGCGCCGGGGCGTACGCCGGTGTGAATATCGATATCGGCATCGGCGTGCCGGGCGTGGTGGTGGCCCAGCCGGCGCCAGTCTATCGTCCAGCCCCGGCCTATGCCCCTGCGCCGGTGTATGCGCCGGCTCCGGTTGCCTATGCGCCCGGCCCGGTAGTGGTGGCACCGCGCCCCGTCGTGGTGGCACCGGTCCCGGTACGCTATGACTATGACCGCGGCTATCGCAGCGACTACCACCGGGGCTACTACCGGGAAGGCTACCGCGAAGGCTATCGAGACCACCGCCGCGACTGGCGCGAGCGCGAATGGGCACACCGTCATGGTCACAATGACGGCCACGGCCACGGGCGCCGCTGGGACTGACGGGTTCGTATGGGGCGGGCGCCACGGCCACGGCCGCGGCGCCCGCCTGCAAGGATTCGCCAGTCAGGCTACCCTGTCGGCAATTTCCAGATCCGGGCCGGGGCCATACCCCTGCCCATGCCAGGAGTAGCCATGCCCCAACCCATCAAGATCGACTTCGTCTCCGACATTGCCTGCCCCTGGTGCGCCGTCGGCCTGTCTTCGCTGCAACTGGCGTTGCAGCGCCTTGGCGATGCGGTGGATGCCGAGATCGTCGTGCATCCGTTTGAACTCAACCCGGGGATGCGCCCGGAGGGCGAGGCGATCGTCGACTATCTCGGCAGGAAGTACGGGCGCACCCCGGCGCAGATCGCAGAGACCCAGGCCATGATCCGCGAGCGCGGCGCCGGCGTGGGCTTTCCGTTTGGCGAGCGCACCCATGTCTACAACACCTTCGACGCCCACCGGCTGCTGCATTGGGCGGGCCTGGAAGGCAAGCAGCTGCCGCTGAAGCTGGCGCTGCTGCGCGCTTACCATGCCGATGGCAAGGACCCGAGCAATCACGAGGTGCTGGTCGAAGCCGCGCAGGCCGTTGGCCTGGATGCCGCGGCGGCGCGCAAGGTGCTGGACAGCGATGACTATGCCGATGCGGTGCGCGCGGAAATCCAGGAGTACCAGCGCATGGGCATCCAGTCGGTGCCATCGATCATCTTCAACAACCGCTACCTGGTCACCGGCGGGCAGCCGGTGGAGGCTTTCGAGCAGGCCATCCGTGAGATCGTTGCCGAGGCGCAGCAGCAGCCCGCGAACGGGTGAACCAGCCTCGATCGCAGGGCGACACCTCAGTCGCCCTGCCGACGTTCCTCCCAGGACTCAAGGCATGACCGGCGGATGGTAAGGCAGCGTCGTGGCGAACGCCCACAGCATCAGCAGCACCAGCGGCGTGTGCACCAGCAACTGCGTGAAGGTGAAGCCGACCACATCCTTGGCCCGGATTCCCAGCACGCCGAGCAGCGGCAGCATCCAGAAGGGATTGATCAGGTTTGGCAGCGCCTCGGCCGCGTTGTAGACCTGTACCGCCCATCCCAGGTGGACCTGCAGTTCATTGGCGGCCTGCATCACGTACGGAGCCTCGATGATCCACTTGCCGCCGCCCGACGGCACGAAGAACCCCAGCACGGCCGAATACACGCCCATGACCGCGGAGAACGATTCGGTGGTCGCCATCGAAACAAAGGCCGACGCGAGATGATGGGATAGCGTGGCACCGTCGACTCCGGTCGCTTTGGTCAGGATAAAGGCGATACCACCATACAGCGGAAACTGGATCAGCACGCCTGAGGTCGACGGCACCGACCTGGCCACCGCGCGCAGGAAGCGCTTCGGGCGCCAGTTCAGCAACATGCCGAGCAGCAGAAACAGGAAGTTGTAGGTGTTCAGGTTGGAGATGGCGAGGATCGGGTCCTTTGCGGAAAACTCCTGATAGAGCCAGCTTGCACCCATCGCTACCAGCGCCAGCGTCAGTAGCGGGCTGTATTCCAGCCACTCGCCAGGGCGCGACGGCCGCGCGACGCCTTCGTCGGCATCGTTGAGGTCGACACCCATATCGGCGGCAGTGCGGGCCCGCTCCTCGGTGGGCGCAGAATGGTACGCGATCAGCAGTGACGCGACAATCAGCACGGCGGTCATCACCATCGATTGCCACAGAAAGATCGTTTCAGCGAACGGGATCACCCCGGTGATATCAAGCAGCGACTTCGGCAGGCTGGCAGGATTTGCCTGTAGCTGCGCGGCAGAGGAACTGAGCCCTAGCGCCCACGTTGCGCCCATCCCCAGATAAGCCGCCGCGCTCGCCGCCCGATAATCCACGCGCAAGCCCCCACGCTGGGCAATCGCACGCACCAGCAAGCCGCTGAAGATCAGGCTGATGGCCCAGTTGAGCAGCGACGTCAGCAGGCTCACCAGCGCCACGAACGCGACCGCGCCGCGGGCCGTACGCGGCAGCGATGCCAGCCGCGCGATCAGCATCGACGCCGGCGGCGAGACCGCCACCACATAGCCGGCGATCGCCACGACGGCCATCTGCATCGTGAACGGGATCAGGCTCCAGAAGCCGTCACCGAATGCCTTCGCCACGGCCGGTGCCGGCGCCCCGACCAGCATGGCGCCGAGCGCCACCACCACGACGGCGATCGCGGCAAAGATGTAGGAATCCGGAAACCAGCGCTCTGACCAGTTCGTCACCTGTATGGCCAGGCTCTCCAGGCCGCCTTGCTGCGGCTTGCCGGCATCGGCAAATGCCATCCTCGTTGTCTCTTTCATGCTGAACTCCTTGGCAGTTTCCTTGATCGTTCTAGTTGTTTGCCACGGCTTCGAAACACATCGCCGCGGCGGCAAGATCTTCCAGGGCGGTACCGACAGCCTTGAAGACCGTAATCTCATCGTCTGAAACTCTTCCTGCGTGCTGGGCCCGGCAGAGACCGGCAAGGTCGCTACGGATATCTTCCCGGGCGATCACGCCATTGCCGAGCGGGGACAGCAGGTCGCCCGCCTTGGTTGCCGCCTCGTCCGTATCGACAAATACAGAGGTGCCCGCAAAGCAAGCGTCATCGGTTTCACGCATCGCTGGCGTAAAGCCACCGATCAGGTCGACATGGGTGCCGGGACGAAGGTATTCGCGACGGATCAGCGGCTCGGTCGAAAGCGTCGCCGCGCTGATGACGTCCACGGCGCAGGTGTCCGTCTCGAGCCTGTCCACCACGTATGAGTCGAAGCCATCGCTGCAAAGCTGTTCGGCCAGCCGGCGGCCCTGGGCAGGGTTGATGTCCCACACCCCGACCCGCTCGATCTGCCGAACGCTGCGCCAGGCATACGGCACCAGGCTGGCCACCCGGCCGGCGCCCAGCAAGAGCATGGATCTGGCGTCCTTGCGGCTGAGAAAGGAGGCGCCGAGCGCAGACGCGGCCGCTGTGCGCCGGGACGTGATCTCGTTGCCGTCGATCAGCGCCAGTGGCTTGCCGGTCTCCACGCTGTAGAGGATGTAGGTCGAGAACAGTCCCGGCAGCGAGCGCCCGGCGTTGCCGGGATAGATCGAGACGGTCTTGACGCCCAGGTATCCCTGCGACGGGCTCCAGGCCGGCATCAGCAGCAGCGTCCCCTGCTGGCCCTGCGCAGTGGTGACGGTATGGTTATGCCGCAGCGGCACCTCGCAGCCAGAGGCGAACGCTTCCTTGAGTGCATCAACAAGCCGGTCAAACGGGAGCGACGCGCGCGCTCTCTCTGCATCGATATTCAGCATGGTGTTATCGGGTCAGAAGTAGAAAGGGAATCAGGCATCGATTACCAGGTCACTGGCCGGCACGGCCTGGCACGCGAGACAAACACCGGGGTCATCGGGTACCTCGCCTTGCAAGTGGTGCGCCGACCCGGAAACGATCCTGACGGCACAGCTTTCGCATTGCCCGACGCGGCACCCGCTGGGCAAGCGCACGCCACGCGCCTCGGCAAAGCCGAGCAGAGCGCCGTCCTCGGAACGCCATTGGTGGACGACCCCCGACCTGCGGAAATGCACCTGGAATGCCTGTCCGTGCTCGATCTTCGCGACAGCCGGAGAGCGAAAGATCTCCTTGTGGATATCGAAGTGCGGCACGCCTCTGGCGGCCATGCCCTCGGCGAAGGCAGTCATCATCGGAACCGGGCCGCACATGTAGATCAGCGGGCGCAAGGCGAGCAGCGCTTGCGGGACCGCGTCGGCGGATACGCGCCCATGCACGTGGAAGTCGCGCCCCGCGATGTCCCCGTCAGCCGGCGCATCGTAGAAATTGACCACGGACAGCGTGGGGATCGCCGCTTCCAGTTCGCGAATCCTGCGCTTGAAGGCGTGCGTCGCACCGTTCTGGTTGGCATAGAGCAGCAGGATCCTGGGCGGCTCCGTCTGGCCGGCCAATGACTCCAGCAAGTTGATGAAAGGCGTGATGCCGATGCCGCCGGCAAGCAGCACAAGGGGCCGCGCGGTACGGGTCGGCATGACAAAGGTGCCGCCGGGCGCGCGCAGTTCGACAACGTCGCCGACTGCGAGCTGTTGGTTGATGAACGATGAGGCGCGGCCGGACACCAGTTCACCATTGGCGAGCCGCGCCACTGCCTGTCGCACCGAGATCGAATAGCACTGACGGTCAGCCATGATCGCGGGTCCGGTCAGCGAGTAGGACCGGATCACCTCCTGCCGCGCGCCGCCGATGAACAACCGGATGGTCGCGTGCTGGCCCGGCAGAAAATCGGGCAGGCGGCCGCCATCGATGGGCGCCATGTACACCGATGTGACATCGGCGGCTTCCTTGCGCAACGCCACCACGCGGAACGCGCGGAAGCCTTCCCACGGCCGGCGCCGGATATCGAAAGCGGCTTCGCGCTCGATGCTGCAGCGATAGGCGCGCAACGGCGACGAACCGCTGACCGGGTCCTGGCGCTGGGCATCGATCAGCCCGTTGAAGTTGACACTGTCCGCGCCACGCACGGCGAGCGGTGCTTGCCCCATCGCGTCGCAGCGTTGCCACCAGCCGTACTCGCCCACCAGCACGGCGGGATGCAGGCCCGGATCGATGCGTGCCGTGAACAGTGCACTGCCGCCCGGCGTCGAGACGCGCACGGGGTCGCCGCTGCGGATGTCCCGTGCCGCGGCGGCTTCCCTGGAGATGTCGAGCCGCGGCAGCATCGCCTTGCGCCGCAAAGACGCGACACCGCGCTGCTGGCTGTGGCAGTAGTAGCCATTCTTTGCCGACGTCAACACATAGGGGAACGCAGATTGCGCGGTATCTCCCTGTTCAACCGAAGTTTCCTGGTAGCCGGGCAAAGGCGAATAGCCATGCGCGAGCAGCCGTTCGGAGTACAGCTCGACCAGGCCTGTCGGCGTATTGAAAGGCCTGGCGGATTTGCCCATTCGGTAATTCATCTCGGTGTCCTCGACCGGGATGCGTACCCCTTCCGGCTTGCGGCGAAGCGCTGCCACGGTCAACCTCATCGGCGCGAGCATGTAGTCCCAGCCGGCTTCCAGACTTGCGCCGAAGAAGGCTTCCTGCAGCCCGATGCGCGCCGCCAGCGCAAACACGATTTCGTTGTCTGAGCGCGCCTCGCCGCGCGGCGGGACCATGCGCTGGCGCAACTGCACCAACTGCTCAGCCTCGGCAGAAACCTCGAAGCCGATGCGCAGCCCCTCGCGTTCCCATGGCGTGCTCACGGGCAGCAGGATGTCCGCATACTTTGCGCTCGGGTTCTCGAACAGATCGCAATGCACGTAGAACGGCAGTGCGCGCAGTGCCTGCTCACCCATTGCCACATCCGGCTGCGAGAGCAGCGGATTCGTGCCGAACGCGATCAGCGTCGTCACCGCATAGGGCTTCTTGTCGGTGATGGCGCGATACAGGTCGCGCGCGGTGATCCAGCCCTGCGCGGGCGGCCCCAGCGGGCGTTCGGACAATCCCAAGGCCTTGCGCCTCTGCTCCGGGCTAAGCAGGTCCAGGCGGCTCACCGCATTGAACGGCGGCTTCTGGTAAATGCGGTTGCCACCGCGCCGGTCGAAGCTGCCTGTCAGCGTGTAGAGGCAGGCAATCGCACGCTCGGTCTGCGTGGCGTTCTCATGCTGGCCGACGCCGGACCAGGCGTGATAGGCAACGCGCCGTGCCGCGCCGATCATGTTCGCGGCATGGCGGATATCGCCCTCCGGAATCCACGTCAGCCGGGCCGCGCGATCGGCGGGATAGCGCGCGCATTCCGCCGCATAGAGCTCGAACGCCGGTTGGCACAGCAGCGTGGCCTGCTCATGGCGATCGGCAACGGTCACCTCAAAGGTTCCGCGCAGCGCGATGCGGTTGGGATCATGACACTGGCCGCCCGCCGGCATGGCCGTGTGCTGGTGGGCGTCCCAGACGACAAAGGCGTCTGCCTGCCCGAGACCGATGTCGCGCCCGCGCAGCAAGGCGCCATTGTCCTTGCGTACCAGCAGCGGACCGTTGGTCCATTGCCGCACGAAATCGGTATCGAAGGCATTGGCCTCGATCAGCAGGTTGGCCAATGCCATGGCCAGCACGGCGTCGCTGCCAGGTTTCACGCGCAGCCATTGATCAGCTTCTTCCGCCAGCCCGGTCTGCCGCGGGTCGACCACGATCAGCCTGGCGCCGGCGGCCCGTCCGGCGCCGATGGCCTCTGCCTGCGACAGCCACGTGTTGGCGGGATTGTGTCCCCACAGAAGGATCAGTTCGGCATTGCGGTAATCCGCCGTCGGCATCCCGCAGCCGAAGGTAAAGGCATGCGCGAAGTCCTTGTGCCAGTTGCAGATCTCGGTCGCGTAGCAGATGTTGGGGCTGCCATAGAGGCGGACGAAACGCTCGATCCAGTCGATGCTATCCGACAGCGCCGTGCCACTGGGTGTGGTCACGGCGAAGGCAACCGACTCCGCACCCAGCGTGGTGCGCGCCTCAATCAGGCGCGCCGCGATCTGAGCGAGCGCCTCCTCCCATGAAATGCGCACCCACCCTGGATCCGCTGCGTCTTTTGGGTTCGTCCTGCGCATCGGGTGCAACAGCCGCTCGGCGCTGTGCACGAGTTCGGGCGCTGCCTTTCCCTTGAGGCACATCGCTTTGCCCGTGGGGTGTTCGCCATCCGGGCGGACCGCAACGAGGATGTCTTCCTTCACGACATTGATCGTTCCGCAGCGGGAACGACACAGCGTGCAAAAACCCTTCTGTTCGACTTCGCTCATCGCCACTTCCAGCAACTTGTATTCGTGCTGGATGCTAGCTAGCATGGGGCGATATAGCTAATTCATAGTTCTGACATTGCAATATCGGAAAAATCGATGCTCCCAACCTTGAAACAGATACAGCACTTTGTGGCAATTGCTGAGACGGGCCAGGTGTCGCGAGCGGCGCAACGCTGCAATGTTTCGCAATCGTCCATGACTGCCTCACTCAAGGGATTGGAAGACGTCGTAGGCGCCCCGCTGTTCTCCCGGCACGCAGCCGGCGTAAAGCTGACCGCGGCCGGCATCCGCTTCCTGCGGCATGCCCAGCAGATCGAGGCGGCGGTACGGGATGCCGTCAGCGCTGCGTCGGTGACCCCCAGCACGGTAGCAGGCGCCATCCGCCTCGGTGTCACCGAGACCATCACGGCGTACGTGCTGCCCAAGCTGCTGCCGGCGCTTGAACAAAAGTTTCCGCTACTCGAGCTCGAAATCTTGGAAAGGCCTCGCGGCGATATCGAGGCCGATATCCAGGCCGGCAAGCTCGACCTGGCATTGCTGCTGGTTTCCAACCTGCCGGAGATGCATCACATCGGCTGCGAAACCCTGCTTCGGTCGCCGCGGCAACTCTGGGGCCATCCTGACCATCCCCTGATGCAGCTCGAGCAGATCAGCCTGACGGACGTGGCGCGGCACGACTACATACTGCTCGACATGGACGAGCATATTGCCACCGTGATCAAGTACTGGGGGCAGTACGGGCTCACGCCGAGCGTCCGCCTGCAAAGCTGCTCGATCGAAGCCGTCCGCAGCCTGGTAGCGGCGGGACGCGGCGTCTCCATCCTGTCCGATCTGGTCTACCGGCCGTGGTCACTGGAGGGCCAGCGCATCCTGCGCCGCAGCCTTTCCGACCGGGTCCCATCCATGGATGTCGGCCTGATCTGGAGACTCGATCCAGGACCTGACGAGCACACGCATGCGCTGCGGGAGTTCCTGAGGATCGCGCTGCTGGAGACCATGCGTTAGACGTGTTGGCAATAAAATGCGGCCCGCCGCGTACCCCCGGCGGGCCAAGCACTGCTTCTCGTTAAACTGGACTTCAGCGCACCGCCGTCTTCATCCGCGCCGGCACCGCATCCGCCGCCAGCGGCGTACGATTCGCCAGCCCCAGCACCACCTGCCAGGCAAACGACACCGCGCCGACGATAAACACCACGTCGCCGAAGGTGCGCACCCAGCGCAGGGTCTGCAGGATGGGCTGCTGCATGAAGGCCTCGCTGCGCGCATACCAGGTGCCATGCTCGACGCTGGCCAGGAACTGGATGATGCCGATCGGCAGCAGGCTGGTGCCGATCATCAGCACCAGGCCGAGGTTCAGCCCCCAGAAGGCGGTCTTCATCAGCGTTGGGCTGAGCCGGTAGGCCGGGCGCACGTAGCGCAGCACCAGCAGCGTGAAGCCCAGCGCCAGGAACCCGTACACCCCGAACAGCGCGGCATGGGCATGCACTGGCGTGGTGTTCTGTCCCTGGATGTAGTACAGCGCGATCGGCGGGTTGATCATGAAGCCGAACACCCCGGCGCCCAGCATGTTCCAGAACGCCACCGCGACAAAGCACATCAGCGGCCACTTCAGGTCTGCCATCCACGGCGCGCGCCGCTTCAGGCTCCAGTTCTCCCAGGCCTCATGGCCCAGCACGATCAGCGGCACCACTTCCAGCGCGCTGAAGGCAGCGCCCACTGCCATCACGGGCGTGGTGGTGCCGGCAAAGTACAGGTGGTGGAAGGTGCCGGGAATCCCGCCCAGCATGAACAGCGAGGCCGAGGCCAGGCTGGCGGCCGTTGCCATCGGGCGCGACACCAGGCCCAGCGTGGAGAAGATGAAGGCCAGCGCGGTGGTGGCAAAAACTTCGAAGAACCCTTCCACCCACAGGTGCACCACCCACCAGCGCCAGTACTCCATCACCGTCAGGCTGGTGCGTTCGCCGTAGGCCAGGCCCGCGCCGTAGAACAGGCCGATTGCCACCACCGACGAGGTCAGCAGCGCCAGCAGGTTGCGGTCGGTGCCGCGCGCGCGCAGCGCCGGCAGGATGCCGCGCATCATCAGCACCAGCCAGATCAGGATGCCGGCGAACTTGCCGATCTGCCACAGCCGGCCCAGGTCGACATACTCATAGCCCTGGTGGCCCAGCCAGAAGTTCAGGTGGGCAGGCAGCTTCTGCGCGATCGCCAGGTAGTTGCCGGTGAACGATCCCACCACCACGACCACCAGTGCCCAGAACAGGACTTCGACGCCCAGGCGCTGGTACTTCGGGTCCTTGCCGCCGTTGATCAGCGGCGCGAGGAACAGGCCCGCGGCCAGGAAGCCGGTGGCGATCCAGAACAGCGCGCTCTGGATATGCCAGGTGCGCACCAGTGCGTAGGGGAACCACTGCGAGACGTCGATGCCGTAGAACTTCTGGCCTTCGACGGTGTAGTGCGCGGTAAAGCCGCCCAGGAACACCTGGAACACGAATAACGCCACCACCAGGAACAGGTACTTGCCGAGCGCGCGCTGCGACGGCGTCAGCGCCACGGCCAGCAGCGGATCGCGTGCCGGCGCCTGCGGCGGCGCGTCTTCCTTGCCGCGCAGGAAGGCCCATGCCCATACCAGGAAGCCGACCCCGGCCAGCAGCACCACCACGCTGATTACCGACCACACCACGTTCTCGCTGGTGGGCTGGTTGCCGATCAGCGGCTCGTGCGGCCAATTGTTGGTGTAGGTGGCTTCGTGCCCCGGGCGCGCGGTCGATGCGGCCCACGCGGTCCAGAAGAAGAAGTGCGTGAGTTGTTCGCGGCGCTCGGCGCTGGGCAGCGTGTTCTCCTTCATCGCGTAGTGCTCGCGCGTGGTGTGCAGCGCCGGCGCGTCGGAGAAGAGCTGGTCGTAGTAGGCGGCGGTGTCGGCAATGGCCTGCGCGCGGCGCTTCGACACGGTCAGCACGTTGGTGGCCGGATCGGTGGCATTGCCGCGGTACTCGGTGCGCAGCTGCTCGCGCAGCGCGGCCTGCGCCGGCGCGTCGAGTTGCGCATAGGGCCGGCCGTTGGCGTCCTGCGCGGCCAGCTCCAGCCACGCGCTCAGTTCGCGGTGCAGCCAGTCGGCGGTCCAGTCCGGCGCCTGGTAGGCGCCGTGGCCCCAGATGGAGCCCAGCTGCATGCCGCCCACGGATTGCCAGGCGGTCTGGCCGTCCAGGATCTCTTCACCGGTGAAGAGCGTGCGGCCCTCGGTCGTGACGACCTTGGCCGGCATTGGCGGGGCCTGCCGGTACACCTCGACGCCGTAGTAGCCGAGCAGGGAGAACGTGACCGCCAGCACGGCGATCAGCAGGAACCAGAGTCTGCGGTAGGAACCCATGATGCGAAGTCGTTGGTTATGGTGGCGGGAGGGCTCAGGCGTGCGTCGAGCAACCGCAGCTAGTGGCTTGCGCGGCGGCGGTGGCGACCTCGAACAGCACGTTGTTTTCCAGGTGGATGTGTTCCATCAGGTCTTCGCGCAGCGTGCGCAGGCCCAGGTAGAGCGCGCGCCAGGTATTGCAGGCCGCGCGCGGCAACGTGATGTCGTTGGTCAGCGCCGCCAGCCGCTGCAACGCCACGCCGTGGTCGTCATGCTCGGCGCGCATCACCGTGATCGGCCGGCCCGCGGCGGCATGCAGGCCGCGCGACAACATCGGGAACAGCACCTGCTCTTCCTTCTGCATATGCGTTTCCAGCTCGCCCAGCATCTCGCTCAGGTGGTCGGCCAGGCCAAGCGGGCAATCGGGCCGGTCACCGTGCACCTGCTCGACGCGCCGCGCCAGGCGGATCAGCTCGGGCAACTGCTCGCGGTGGCGCGCATGGAAGCGCGTGAGGATATGTTCGATCAGCTCGGCCGGCGCCGCCGTGTTCCAGTCCTGTGCCGACGACCCTTCGTCCTGCAGCGCGCGCAGTTGGGCGTCGATGGTGCCGACGGCAGCCGCATCGAGACCCTTTTGCTGCGCGGCGTCGCGCAGGGTCTGCTTGCCTCCGCAGCAGAAGTCCAGCCCGTAGCCGTGGAAGATCCGGGTGGCACCAGGGATCAGGCGGGCCAGTTGGCCAAGCGAGTGGTCCTGCAAGGTCATGATGGTTGCTCCATGTGTAAGTTATGCCTGCACGACTTACGCGAGGAGCGTGCCTGAAAAAAACCTATCCAGATCAATGGGTTGAAACACTGACGGTAATTAGTACCCTATACTTCTCGCGGTACTTATCACCCTGATGGTATTTTTAACCATGCTACCGAGCGCGATGTATCCCGAGTTGCTGGCCGACCTTGTCACCGACCTGCCGCATGCGGTGCGCCTGCAGCGGCTGGTCAGCATGCTGCGCACGCATTTCCGCTGTGGCGCGGTGGCGCTGCTGCGGCTGGAAGTAGACCACCTGCGCCCCGTTGCGGTCGATGGCCTGGTGCGCGATGCGCTGGGCCGGCGCTTTGCGGTCGGCCTGCACCCGCGCCTGGCCGCGATCCTGGCGCGGCGCGGGGTGACCTGCTTCCATCACGACAGCATGCTGCCCGACCCATACGACGGCCTGATCGACGAGCACGTTGGCGAGCCGCTGCCGGTGCACGACTGCATGGGCACCAGCCTGGCCGTGGACGGCCAGCCCTGGGGCGCGCTGACGCTGGATGCGCTGGCGATCGGCACCTTCGATGCCGCGGCCCAGGCCGAGCTGCAGCGGCTGACGGTGATCGTGGAAGCGGCCATCCGCACCACCCGGCTGGAAGGCGAGATCCGCGCGCTGCAGCTGGCACGCGGCACGCCCGAGGCCGACGAAGGCACGGCCCAGCATGGCGACATCGGCGGCGAGATCATCGGCCAGAGCGAGGCCATCGCCAACCTGCTGCATGAGCTGGAGGTGGTGGCCGATACCGACCTGCCGGTACTGCTGCTGGGCGAGACCGGGGTGGGCAAGGAGCTGTTCGCGCACCGGCTGCACCGCCAGTCGCGCCGGCGCGCGCAGCCGCTGGTGCATGTCAACTGCGCGGCGCTGCCGGAGTCGCTGGCTGAAAGCGAGCTGTTCGGCCACGCGCGCGGCGCGTTCTCGGGCGCGACCGGCGAGCGCCCGGGACGCTTCGAGGCCGCCGACGGCGGCACCCTCTTCCTCGATGAAGTCGGCGAACTGCCGCTGGCGATCCAGGCCAAGCTGCTGCGCACGCTGCAGAACGGCGAGATCCAGCGGCTGGGCTCGGACCGCCCGCGCCGCGTCAACGTGCGCGTGATTGCCGCGACCAACCGCAACCTGCGCGAGCATGTGCGCGACGGCTCGTTCCGCGCCGACCTGTACCACCGCCTGTCGGTCTACCCGATCCCGATCCCGCCGCTGCGCGAGCGCGGCAACGACGTGCTGCTGCTGGCCGGGCGCTTCCTGGAGCTGAACCGCGCGCGCCTGGGGCTGCGCAGCCTGCGGCTGTCAGGCGGTGCGCAGGATGCGCTGCGCAGCTACCGCTGGCCCGGCAACGTGCGCGAGCTGGAACACGTGATCAGCCGCGCGGCGCTGCGTGCCGTCAGCCGTGGCGCGGGCCGCAATGACATCGTGACGCTGGAGCCTGAACTGCTCGACCTCGACGGACTGGAAGTGCCCGCGGCACACCATGCCGGCGCCGGCATGGCCAGCGCGTTCGCCGCCCCGGCGCTTGCTGCAGGCATCACCCTGCGCGACGCGGTCGAGCAAACCCAGCGCGCCTGCATCGAACAGGCATTGAAGGACCAGGGTGGCAATTGGGCGCAGGCAGCGCGCCAGCTGGGTATCGATGCCAGCAACCTGCACAAGCTGGCCAGGCGGCTGGGGTGCAAGTGACTGACACACTCGGGTACCAGGATGCCGACATGGCGATGCGCGCCGTTACCGCATAAGCTAGTCCGGGTGTGCCGCCCGCATGTCGGCATCGCCGTGTGCAGCAACTGCCGCCCCGCTGCGCGCACGCCCACCACCGGAGATTCCCGTGATGATGACCGCAATGCAAACCTTCTGGCCGCTCGGCTTCCGGCCGTTTCCCACCTTCTTCTCCGGCGCGCAGCAGGTCGAGGCCATGCAGGCCGACCTGGCGGACAACTGGCGCCGCATGGCCGAACTCAACCTGGAGTTCGCCCGCACCATGTATGAGGAGTTGCAGTTCGATGCCATGGGCGCGATCCTCGCGCCGGAGCCAGAGGCCTTCTATGCGCGCGAGATTGCCTGCGAGCTGCCGCTGATCGGCGGCCCGCTGCACTATGCATCGGCCATGCTGGAGCTGTACGCCCGGGCCCAGCAGAAGTGGATCGATGGCTGGGGCCACCTGCTGACGCGGGGCCTGATGCCTGACTGGCAAGACATGCAAAAGGACGTCACCGACGTCCCCTTCTGGCTGGTCCGCGAAACCCCGCGGCCGGCATGACCCGGCCGCCCCCGCCTTGCGCCGTCGCGGCGATCATCCCGATCGGTTCGCCCGGCGCCAGGTAGTGGCGCGCGCGCACCCCTTGCCTGCCACCTGTTGCATCGGCGCACCCACTGCCAAGCCAGCCGCGCAGCCCGGTATCATGCTGGCTGACGAGATCGCGGATCGCCGGAACCAACGCCCGGGTCTCGGGACGCGCTCCGCCTTCAATGCCCTCATATTCCCTGGTTCTCCTGCTTACCGTCGCCGTGGTCGCCTGCATCGGCATGGCCATCGCCACCTGGCCGCGGCGCGACGATCCGACCGTCCAGGCGTTCCTGGTGCTGGCATTCGGCGCGGCGACCTGGAGCGGCGGCCGCCTGCTCGAGATCAGCTCCACGGACCTGGAAGGGCGCATCCTGTGGGCCAAGATCCAGTACCTCGGGATCGTCGCCGTGCCGATCGGTTGGCTGGTGGCGATGGTGCACCTGAGCCGCCCGCGCTATGTGGTGCCCTGGTCCAGGCTGTGGCTGCCCGTGCTGGTGGCCGTGGTCACCGTGGTGATGGTCTTCACCAACGAGCGCCACCGGCTGATCTGGCCGCGCATCACGCTGATGCCTCCCGGCGTACTGCCCGGTGCGGTGTTCGACCATGGCATCGGCTATGCCGCGGTGGCGGCCTGGTCGTACCTGCTGCTGGGGGTGAGCCTGCATTTCCTGGTGACGGCCGAAGTGCCCAACGGGGCCTTGTCGCGGCGGGGCCGCGCCATCCTGGCGTCGGGCCTGGCCTTGCCCCTGGTTGCCAATGTCGCCTACCTCAACCGCTGGACCGGGCCGCTGGGCGGGGACCTGACGCCGGCGACGTTCTCGCTGATGGCGGCGCTGGTCTGGTTCTGCGCGCTGCGCACGCACCTTGACGATATCGGCCACTACGCCCGCCTGCAGGTGTTCGATGCCCTCAGCGAGGGCTGCGTGATCGTCGACAGCCATGGCGCCATCGTCGAATTCAACCCGGCCGCCGCGCAGCTTTGGCCGGCCCTGCGCCGCGGCGACCCACTGCCCTCCGGCTGGGAAACCGCGCTGCAGCACTCGCCTGCCGACACTGCCAGCCTCGCGGCCACGCCTTTCGTGCCACCGGGCGCGCCCTTCGAGCTTACCGTGGAGCGTGTCGCCCGCCTGGACGGCAGGCAGATCGGCAGCCTGCTGTTTTTGCGCGACATCAGCCGCTTCCAGTCGCGCGAGCTGGCCCTGACCGCGCGGCTCGGCCAGACCGAAGAGCAGTTGTGGCAGGTGCAGGCCGACCTGGACATCGACGCCCTGACCGGCATCCGCAACCGGCGCTACTTCCAGCGCGAGTCGATCGCGGCCGTGACCCGGGCGTGCGAGCGCAGCCAGGCGCTGGGTCTGCTGATCCTGGATGTGGACCAGTTCAAGCAATACAACGACCTGCATGGCCACGTGGCCGGCGACGACTGCCTGCGGCAGATTGCCGGCGCCCTGGCCCGCACGCTCTCCGGCGAGCAGTTCTGCGCCCGGCTGGGCGGCGAGGAATTCGCGGCGGTGCTGCCCGGCGCCACGCGTGAAGAGACCCGTGACGTGGCGCGCCGCATGGTGGCCGTTGTGCGCGATCTCGGCATCGCGCACAAC